>JAIDEF010000099.1 GCA_029054965.1 Eubacterium sp. | reverse complement strand
GTTACAATAGACGGCTTCGTAAGGGGTACAGGCTCTGGCAGCTGCGGTCCTATCCCATCAAAGGAGCATATGATTGATTTCGCATACCTCAAACCTCTTAATTTCTCTTTTGAGATTGATCCCGTTGTGAATGAATAAGGAGATATTATGAAAAAGAAAATTATTATATCTGCAATTGCGATAATACTGTGTCTTGCTTTGATTATCAGCACAACTGCTTTTGCAGGTGATGGTTTTTCAGCTCTACCAAGTCCTGCAGATTCTGAAAATTTAGCGGTTGCACAGCTTGAAAGTGTTGAGGACAGCAAGGGTAAAGCAGGTGCTGAAAAGGCAGTTGATTCAGATACAAATACTGCATGGAAATCTTCAGGTACAACAGATTCGCTTGTGCTCACTTTTAAAGAAGAGCAAACCTTTAACACAATTATTCTGCGTGAAAAGGGCTGGAACATTAAAAAATTTGTTCTTTCTTATTATGATGATACGCCCGGCAATGCACATTGGGAAAGATTTTATGAGCAGGATGCAGTCAATGATTACCGTTACTGTGCATTTGATGCTGTTACAGCAAAGCAGATAAAACTTGAAATTACCGAGTCAGACAGCATTTTTAAAATCAGAGAATTTGAAGTATACAATATTCCTAAAAAGATTCGTGACAATGTTCGTGTTTCAGATTATGTAGTTACACCTCAGCTTGCAAAAGGTGAGATTTTTGACCCTGAATCAAGCAATTATCTGTCACCCGAGTACTGTGATGTTGTAAATCAGATTCATGTGATTGCATCTGCAAAATGGAATAATCAGGGTGAGCTTGTTATACCGGATGGACTCACAAGTGAGCAGTTAAAAGAATCTGTGCAGAAAATCAGGGATTTTTATGGTGAAAAGCATGTTGATATTTTTGCCACAGTTTTCTTTAATGCCTGTGACCCTGATGTGGTTTTCTCTGAGCAAAAGGATACAGTAATTAAAAATACTGTTGATTTCTTGCTTGAGTACGGCTTTGATGGTGTCAGCTATGACTGGGAATATCCGAATAAACAGCAGTGGGTTACATTCAGCGAGCATCTTGTAAATTTGAAAAATGAGCTTTCAAGGCATAATCTTCTTTTGTCCTGTGCAGTAAGTCCGTGGAATTTTTATATGGAAGAGAATGCAATCAATGCACTTGATCAGATTGAAATAATGAGTTATGACTTGTGTGATGAAAACGGAAATCACAGTTCTTTTGCAAGCGGTGCCGTTCAGCCGGTGCAGTATTTTATCAATAAAGGCTTTAAGCCTGAACAGATAAATTTAGGACTTCCGTTTTATGCAAGACCTGACGACGGCGGCGGAATATGGATTAATTTTGATGACCCTGCTTATACTCCTGTCGACAGATTTCAGAATTACTCGGACGGTATGTGGTTTTCAGGTACACAGATGATAATGGATAAAACCGCATATGCCATTGAAAACAATCTCGGCGGAGTTATGATTTTCACTGCTACAGAGGATGTTGCTTACAGCAATGAGCTTAGTCTTCTCAAATCAGTGAAAAACACTATAGATATACGCACGACATGGGGTGATAATGAAACAAAGGCAAAGGAGGATATACGATGAAAACTGCAAACAAAACAGGTTCATTAATTGTTAATTTCTTAACCTCTGCTATATTATCCTCTGCCGCTGTTATTTCCGTTGATTATTATATTCCATTTGTAAAGCAAACTGCAGGTACATATAATATTGTAATGCTTTTGGGAGACCCTTTAAGAGATTTTCTTGTTAAAGTTTTGTTCCTTGTATCAGGTATACTTGCATTTTTAACATTTGTTGTTAAGTCAAAAAAAGCATCAATTGGTAAAAAAATATATCCGTTTTATATGATTGGAATGGGTGCTTTGTGGATTATTCTGCCGTTTTTATCAGCCTATACAATCAGCAGATTCACGGGTGATTTAATTGTTCAGACAGTTTCAGGAATAGCAATTATTGCGAATGTGGTTTTTATGATGATAAGCGTTTGCTGCGGTATTATTGCAGTGATAGATATTATTCATAATTTACTTATGCCTTGCGAAAATAACAGTAAAGCTAACTGCTGTGCAGCACTTTTAGCGGGTGTTCCGACAGGATGTGCGTTGGCACTTTTACTTACCTCAGCATTGCAGTCGGAAATAGGATTAAGCGGTGTTTTTATTGTATTTGGTGTTATTACAGCAATTGTGGGAACAGTGAATTTATTATTTAATAAAGCTGATTAATGAATATTTTTACAGGTATGGTAATCTATCTTA
>JAIDEF010000098.1 GCA_029054965.1 Eubacterium sp. | reverse complement strand
TTACAAATTTGTGCACATTGTACAAAAAACTCAACTTTGATTTGTTGACAACTTATGCATTTGTGATATAATGGCAAGCGCTCGGGGAAATAATAGTGTAAAGCAGAAAAAATTTACTTTCTGTTTAGTGGATAATTCCACTGAATATTAGGAGTTAAAGAAACTGAATAACCTAATATTTCGAAGACAAAGGAGATTAAGATGATAAACCAATCAAATGCTGGCGGACTTAAGGGCTTAAGCCGTACAGTCCTTACAGCAGTAATTGCTTTTATTGTTGCAATCGGTATTTTTGCTACAACCGCATTCGCAGGTCTTGTTAGCCAATACAATGTTGAAATTCAGATTGACAACGATAGCTTTGTAGTTACAACTAATGAAACGGAACCAATCGAAATCTTGTCACAGGCAAATATCACTTTAGCTGATAGTGACAAACTTGATATCAGTGCATTCACAGGCAGTGAGGGCAGTGTTATCAGGATTGACAAACTCAATAATGTGAATATTGAATTTGACGGTGTTATAAACAGCTATTCTGTTTATGCAGATACAGTGGGTGAAGCACTGAACGAGCTTGGCATCAGCTCAGATGACAAGCTGAAAGCAAATTATGAGCTGACTGATTCTATTAAAGACGGTATGGTTATTACCCTTCAGTCTGCAAAATCAGTCACACTGACAGTTGACAATACATCAACTAAGCATGCAATTTATCAGGGTACAGTTAATGACCTGTTAACTCTTGCAGGCATAAGCCTTGGTGCAGACGATTATACACAGCCATCATTGAATACCGAGCTTAAGGATAATATGGCAGTTACTGTATATCGTGTTGAGTATAAAACTGTTGATAGGAAAGAGAATATTTCTTTCAAAACCAGAACACAGAATGACAGTTCTATGGACAGTGGCACTGAAAAGATTTTAATCAAAGGTGTCAATGGTGTAGACGAGGTCAGCTATAAGGTTAAATATGTTAACGGTAAAGAAGACAGCAAAACCGAGCTTAGCAGAAAGACCGTTAAAGAGCCTGTTAATCAGGTTGTAAATGTAGGCACAAAAGCAAAAAGCACAGGTGTAAGTGATAATATTACATTACAGTACAGTGAAAGATATAATGTGTCAAGCAATCCGTTAACCGCTTTTAAGGGCGTTGTTTATTATAATGGTCACAGAGAAACCTATTATTCTCAGAAGGTGCTTCCGGGCAATGGTCTGAATATTCCTGGCAGACATGTTGCAGATGACGGTACTATAAGAGATGGCGACGGCTATATCTGTGTTGCAGCGAATAGCGCATATATGAAAAAGGGTACTACGCTGATGACTTCTCTCGGTCCTGCAAAGGTGTATGACTGTGGCTGTGCATATGGAACAATTGATATATATGTAAACTGGTAACAGTATAAAAATACAGCAGAGATAATTAAACTCAACAAACTGAAGCAGTCACTTTTGTGACTGCTTCAGTTTGTTGATAAAGTGGGCTGAACCACGCACGAAGATTAATTAACAGAAAAATTTACCTATTCATATGATTGTAGGGCAGAGGCTTGCTTCTGCCGCCGCAACAATTTAAAAGCCTTGCAATTTGTTTAAATTGCAAGGCTTTTGTGCATTTTTTGTCTTTTACTCGGAAACAGTACCATTGTACAGTAATCCTCGTAAAAAACGAAATGCAGCTCCATTTCTCAATTTCTGCCAGTGTGTAGAATTTGTAATTTGACTTTTTCTACACGCTGAAGCTATTGATTTTAAACAATCAATGGCTTCAGTCATTTTTGTGACTGCTTATTTTTTATCTGTTCGTTCTAAAATGTAATCTACGGAAACATTATGAAAATCAGCTAATGCAATTAATATCTCAGGTGGAATTGTTCTTTGTCCGCTTTCATAATATGCATATGTTCTTTGTGGTAAATTTATAGCTTTTCCCATTTGAGTTTGTGTTAAATCGGCATCTTCGCGCAAATCTCGTATTCGCTTAAGTATCATAATTTATCACCGCATTAATTATATTATAGAACAAATCGTTCTATTGACTATTAGAACAATTTGTTCTATAATGGCTGTATGATATTAAATCATGGGAGGAAAGATATGGAAAACAAAAATAATTCAAACAATCCAAAGCAGAAAAAGAAAGTTATAACAAAAGTAGTATGCGTTGTTATAGCCATTTTGCTTATGGTTGGCATTGCATTTCTTGTAGCAAATTATGTGCATAAAAATAATGCCCTGCCTGCATCTGCCGAAGTGAAGAATGGTTTGTCAGCATACGAGCTTGCAGTAGAACAAGGATATAACGGCAGTTTGGAAG
>JAIDEF010000097.1 GCA_029054965.1 Eubacterium sp. | reverse complement strand
TCTAAATTCTGTACAAACTTTGCGTTCTTTTCTATAAATTCTCTACGGGGCTCAACATTATCTCCCATAAGGATAGAGAAGTTTTCGCTTGCACGCTGTGCATCTTCAATTGTGACTCTCAGCATTGTTCTGAACTCGGGATCCATAGTAGTTTCCCAAAGCTGCTCAGGGTCCATTTCACCAAGACCTTTATATCGCTGAATATCACAGTCGCCGCCATATTCTTTAATTACTTCATCTCTTTCTTCATCGCTGAAGGCATATGTAAATTTTTTACCCTTTGCCACCTTGAAGAGAGGAGGCTGTGCAAGGTAAACATATCCCTGCTCAATAATCTGCGGCATATATCTGAAAAAGAATGTTAAAAGAAGCGTTCTGATATGTGCACCGTCAACATCGGCATCTGCCATAATGATGATTTTATGGTATCTAAGCTTGCTGATATCAAAATCGTCACCAATACCTGTACCCAATGCCATTACAACAGGTATAAGCTTTTCATTTGTAATAACCTTATCCACTCTTGCTTTTTCAACATTAAGCATTTTACCCCAGAGTGGCAGAATAGCCATATGCTCTCTATCTCTGCCTTCTTTAGCAGAACCGCCTGCAGAGTCACCCTCTACGATATAGATTTCACATTTTTCAGGCTCTTTGCTTGTACAGTCAGCAAGCTTGCCCGGGAGTGAATTACTTTCAAGGGGTGATTTACGTCTTGCATTTTCTCTTGCTTTTCTTGCAGCCTCTCTTGCACGTGATGCATCAAGGGATTTATTAATAAGTATTTTTGCAACAGACGGATTTTCCTCAAAATAAGTCATTAGCTTTTCATAAAGCATTGATGAAACCAAGCCTGTAATATCGGTATTACCAAGCTTACCCTTCGTCTGTCCTTCAAACTGAGCCTCTGTCAATTTTACTGAAATAACTGCAGTAATACCCTCACGAACATCCTCACCACTGAATTTTTTATCACTGTCTTTAAGTATTCCGAACTTTTTGCCGTAATCATTGAATACTCTTGTAAGTGCAGTTTTGAAGCCTGTTTCGTGCGTACCGCCGTCAATAGTGTTGATATTGTTTGCAAAGGATAAAAGTGTTTCATTATATGAGTCAGTATAGCAGAGTGCAACCTCAGCACTTCGGTCACCTTTAGTCGTTGAAAGATGAATAACCTCTTCCTGTATAGGATTAAGTCCGCGGCTTAAATTAATATATTCAACAAATGAACGAATACCGCCCTCATAGCAGAATTCTTCACTAATCTGTTCTTCAGGATCATCATTTCTTCTGTCACTGAGTGTGATTGACAAACCTGCATTCAGGAATGCCTGCTCTCTTAGACGTCTTGCTAAAATATCATATTCATATGTTGTAGTTTCCTGGAATATATCAGCATCTGCTTTGAATCTGATTAAAGTACCATGACCGTCAGCATCACCGATAATATGTAAATCATTAACAGGTACACCACGTTCAAATTTCTGAGAATATATATGTCCGTTCTGTGTTACCTCAACCTCAAGCCATTCACTAAGTGCATTAACAACAGATGAACCTACACCATGCAGACCACCTGATACCTTATATCCTGATCCGCCGAACTTACCGCCTGCATGAAGCACTGTTAATACAACTGTTACTGCAGGCAGACCTGTTTTTTCATTAATGCCGGTAGGTATACCACGGCCATTATCACGCACCTGAATAATATCACCCGGCAGAATGTCACATTCAATATGTGTACAAACACCTGCAAGTGCCTCGTCAATTGAGTTATCAACAATCTCATAAACAAGATGGTGAAGACCTCTCGGTCCTGTTGAGCCGATGTACATACCCGGGCGCTTTCTTACAGCTTCAAGCCCTTCAAGTACCTGAATATCTTTAGCAGAATATTCTTCGGTTACAACAGTATCCATATCCTCTTCTTCTAAATTTGTTTTAATTTCTTCACTCATAAAACAGTTCTCTCCTTATTTACACCTTTTTAACAGCGTTGCCGTATTTAAAGGGCAAACATAAATCTTATCCCTGCAAACTATAAAGCTTTTCGGAAGCTCATAATTTACATAAACTACCTTTTTTTCTTTTTCAGCTTTTGAAAGATAATCCCTCGTTGCTTTATTAACGGTTGATGTATCCATATCAAAAATGCCGATAATATCCTTTGTACTTATTGCAATATCACCGCCAAGATAAATATACATCAAACAAGCCCTCCATTTTGAATATGAAAGGTTTTGCCCTCTTTTAATCTTAAAACAGTGTTTGCATCACAGCAGGTTATAAATACCTGCCAGTCTTTAATATGATTTAAAATATAATCCTGTCTTGAAATATCAAGCTCACTCATTACATCATCAAGCAATGCTAAAGGCTCGTCCTCAGTCATTTCACGAAGAAGGCTCGCCTCTGCAAGTTTAAGCGCCAACACACAAGACCTTTGCTGACCCTGTGAGCCAAAGCTCCTTGCACTTCTGCCATTAATTAATATTTCCATATCATCACGGTGCGGACCTATTGTTGTTATTCTATTCAAAATATCACTGCTTCTATTATTATCAAAAGCAAACATAAGCTGTTTTTGAATTTCATCAACGGTCAAACCGCTATAATCAAAAGGTCCTTTGAGAATTAAATTAATATCCTCTTTACCTGATGAAAGACCATCAAATATATCCTTAGCAAAGGGCAGCAATTTTTCTATATACTTCTGCCGTTGATAAATAATTTTTGCCCCGCTTATTGCCAGATTTTTATCCCATATATAGAGCATATCCAAAAGGCTGTTATTTTTAGCAACATCCTTTAGGAGCATATTTCTCTGACTAAGGCTTCGGTTATAATCCTTTAAAACATTTCTATAATTAAATTTTAGCTGACAAAGTGCATTATCAATGAATTTTCTGCGTTCAATGGGTCCATCCTTAACCATAGAAAGATGAACAGGTGAAAATATTACTGCCTTAAGCTCTTCACCCAAAGCTGCAGCACTTTTCTTTTTAACACCATTAAGGCTCGCACTCCTTTTATTTTGAATTAAAATCTGAGCATTTTGCTGTCTGCTTTTATTTTCAAATTCAATTTTAAGGCTGGCAAATTCATCATCAAACTTAACAAGCTCCTTATCCTTAACACCTCGAAAACTTTTACTGCCTGTGAAAAGGTAAATTGCTTCAATTAAATTTGTTTTGCCCTGTGCATTTTCACCATAAATGATATTAACATCATCAAAATCTAAATCTAATTTTTCAATATTTCTGAAGCCTTCAATAGCTATTGAATTAATTTTCATTTTTTATATTATAATCTGTGCTGAATATTGAAACAGTATCGCCGTGTCTTATTTTTTTTCCTCTTGCAGTACAAACTTCATTATTAACCTTAACAATTCCATCATTGATAAACTGCTTTGCCTGACCGCCTGTTTCAGCTATTCCTTTAAACTTTAAAAACGAATCAAGTCTTATAAATTCAGTATTTATAATAACCTCTTCACTTTTTCTTTTTGCTGCGTTAACTTTAATTTTCATTTTTCAGCCTCATTGGAAGAACTAAGAATAAAAAGCTGTCATCATTAATAGGCATAACCTTTGCCGGACTGACAGCACTGTTAAGTTCAAATTTTACCTGATCTGTATCTGCAGCGTGCAGTGCATCTAAAATAAATTTTGAATTAAAACCGATTTCAACTCTGTCACCGCTTACATTTGCATGTGTATAGTCAACCACTCTGCCAAGGCTTGACACTGTTGAAACTCTCATTTCATCATTATCAAATAAGCATCTGATTGGATTTTTCTTATCATTCTCAATAACAGGCAATGTTCTTTCAATACAATCAATTGCATCGCCTGTATTAATCAAAACTGTTGTAGTTGCAGTTTTTGGAATAGCTGCATTGTAATCAAGAAAATCACCATCAAGAAGTCGGCTTATAATGCTGTAATTTTCAACATCAAAAACAATATGTCGTTTGCCTACACTTATTGAAACATTCTTTTCTCCGTCAGTCCCCATAAGCTTAATAAGCTCACGAATAGTTTTTTTAGGTACAATAAAGCTGATATCCTCACCATCATATTGAACTGTCTCTGTTCTTATAGCAAGTCTGTAACCATCAACACCAATTAATTTTAACTGATTTAAAGTCATTTCAAATTTTAAACCTGTGTGAACAGGCTTTGATGATTCATTATCAGCAACAGCAAATAAGGTTTGTGAAATCATTCCCTGTAAAACAGATTCATTCAAAAACAAAGGATAACCACCTGATACAGAAGGAAGCTCAGGATAATCGTCTGCATCAATACCCATAATATTGTACTGTGCAGCACCACTGATAATAGAAACAGAAGTTCCGCTTATATCAAATGTAACATTTCCGTCAGGAAGCTTTCTTATAATATCACTTATTACCTTTGCATTAATAACAATTGCACCCGGCTCAACAACATTTGCTTCAAGTGTTGTATTTATACCAAATTCAAAGTCATAACCTGTCAAGCTTAATGTATCAGAACCGCATTCAATGAGAATACCCTCAATGGTAGGAATTGTAACCTTTGTGCTTACTGCTCTCATTACATTTGAGCATGCTTCGCTTAATGCTTTTGAATTACAGGTAAATTTCATTTTTTTATCCTCCGTCTATCATAGAATATTGACTTTTAGTAGTAGTAATATATGGTGCGGAAATTGTTAAAAACTCTCAAACTCACCATAAATACACTAAAAATCACTTATTTTTTTCATAAATCCAATTGTTTAAAAAATGTGCATATTGTGTAAAACTATTTTTTTCAACAATATTTTTAAAAACTTTTATGTGCAAAAGGAAAAAAGTGTTGAAAATTATTGTTCACTTTTTATGTTATTGATAATATCATTAACCTGTCTTGCAAGCTTTGAATTCTCTGCCATTTCCTTTTCAATCTGTTCAATGTTATACATTACAGTTGAATGGTGCTTGTTGAATTCCTCACCGATATCCTCATAGCTCATATTTGTAACCTTTCTTACAACATAGAAGGTTATTTTTCTTGCATGAGATATATTTGCCTTTTGTATTTTGCTGTATATATCCTCAACAGCAATTCCTGTTGTGCGGCTTACCTCATTAACAATGCGCTGAATTGTTACCGGCAGAGGTTGAGTATCCTCCATAACAACCTTAATAACATTCTGTGCCAGTGCAACTGTCGGTTCAAAGTCATTAATATTTTTAAGTGAATATAACTTTTTAGTTACACCCTCAAGCTGTCTGATATTGGATTTGATTTTTTCTGCTATGTAGTTAATTACAATTTCATCAATTTCAAAATTAAGAGATTTTGCTTTTCTCTTAATTATTTCACAGCGTGTTTCAAATTCCGGTGGCTGAATATCAGCTAAAAGTCCGTCCTCAAAGCGTGATTTAAGTCTGTCGGTAATTGACTGAATATCCTTTGGTGGTCGGTCTGATGTTAAAACAACCTGTTTTCCACCATAAACAAGTGCATCAAATGTGTGGAAAAATTCCTCCTCAGTTGAGGTTTTGCCTGAAATAAACTGAATATCATCTATTAAAAATACGTCAATATTATTTCTGTACTTATTATGAAATTCATCAATTGTTTTATTTTGAAGTGCCTGATAAAATTCGTTTGCAAATTCTTCAGCCCTGATATACATTATGTTCATATCAGGGAAATTTTTTTCAATTTCATGACAGATTGCATTTAAAATATGAGTTTTTCCAAGTCCTGAATTACCATAAATAAATAACGGATTATAGTTGCTCATTGAATTTGTACCCATTCTTGAGCCGGGATCACTGGCAACTGCCTTTGCTGCAGCATAGGCAAATCTGTTACTTGCACCTACTATAAAATTTTCAAATGTGAACTGTCTGTTTTTATAATCCTCAAGGTGCTTATCAATATCATTATTATTTAAATCAGACGAAACATTCTGACTTACAGATGTTTCATCACAAACATAATTTATCTTAACAGGGAAACCGAGAACAGCAAGAAAAGCCTCCTGAAACATATCACTGTAAACTGATGAAACAATATTTTTATGCATTGTTTTTGGGCAGTGAATTGTAACTGCTCCGTTGTCAAAGGTATCCGAGCTGTCAAGGCTTACTGTTTTTATCCATAAAGTAAAAGCTGTTTCACTTACACGGGTTTTAAAATAATCAAGCACAGCTTCCCATATATCATTAATGGATTCCATACAAACCTCCTTAAATTTATTAATCTATACTAAAACAAAAAAGTTGCAGAATAAACCACTCTAATC
>JAIDEF010000096.1 GCA_029054965.1 Eubacterium sp. | reverse complement strand
GCTTACAGATTATCACAGGAATACTTGTCTGTTTTGCAATAATAAATATAGCGGCAGGTGCCGCAGCAATAGCTGATAAGAAAAAAGCAATCAAGGGTCACAGACGTATATCTGAAAAAACTCTTATGCTTCTTGGTCTGTTCGGTGGTGCTTTGGGCGAATACATTACCATGCTTAAAATCCGCCATAAAACAAAGCATAAAAAGTTTATGATTGGTCTGCCACTTCAAATATTTCTTCACATAGTTTTAATAATTTTAATAGTTTATAAGGTCGCATTAAATCAGTAATGCGACCTTATTTTTGTTAGAGTATTATGCATATAAGTCCATTACAGCCCTCGTTAATCACACGCTCAATTGTTTCACGGAATTTATCACGGGCATCAAGCGGCATGCGATACAGCTTATTATTAAGTCCTTCACTGACAAGCTCATGCAGTGACTTACCAAATAAGTTAGTATTCCATATATCAGCAGGATTTTCCTCAAATTCTTTTAAAAGATACATTACAAGCTCCTGACTTTGGCTTTCGCTTCCGACAATAGGAGCAACCTCTGTGTAGGTGTTGCATTTTATCATATGGATTGATGGTGCATTAGCTTTAAGCCTTACTCCATATCGTCCGCCCTGCTTCATTATTTCAGGCTCACTGAGTGTCAGCTCATTCATTTCAGGCATAACAATTCCGTAGCCGTTTTCCTCAACATCGTTCAGTGCCTTGGCAAATCTCTCATACTGTCTTTGCATAGAAACAAGCGAAACAAAGTTTCCGAGCAAATCCTTTTCATCCTTGATATCAATATGACAGCTTTCACTTAGAATCTGATAAAAATACTTGTTATCTACATACAGCTTTATATTGACCGAGCCGGTTGATAAATCAAGTGAATTAACAGAAATCGACTCAATATATTCGTTAGATTTTATCTGTTCAACAAAGCCTGAAACACTTCTTATATTACCAAGAACACTTACATTTTCCTTAACGCTTTTGAAAATCGATGCTCTGAAATAATTGTCCTTTTCAAGTGAGTTAATCCAGCTGGGAAAAGAAATACCCACATTTGATATAGGAAATTCATACAAAATATCTGAGAGTATATCGTTAACCTCCTGCTCAGTCAATTCAAGGCAGTTAACAGGAATTACAGGCACACCATATTTATTAGAAAGTAATGTGCAAAGCTCAATAGAGCTGTTTGATCTTGGTTCAACACAGTTCATCAGTACAACAAAAGGCTTATCAAGAGCTTTAAGCTCATCGATTACTCTTTCCTCAGCTTCCTCATATTCATCACGTGGAATTGAGCTTATTGAACCATCAGTAGTTATAACAAGACCGATTGTAGAATGCTCTGTTATTACCTTTTTAGTACCGATTTCAGCAGCCATATTAAAAGGTATTTCCTCATCATACCATGGTGTTGAAACCATTCTCGGCTGCTCTTCCTCAATATATCCGACAGAGCTTGGAACTATGTAACCAACACAATCAATCAGTCTTACCTTCATTTTAAGATTATCTGCCATATTAAGCTCGACAGCATCCTCAGGTATAAACTTAGGTTCAGTTGTCATTATTGTTCTTCCGGCGGCTGACTGCGGCAATTCATCCATAGCACGCTCTTTGACATAAGGATCTCCGATATTAGGGATAACGAGTGTATCCATAAATCGTTTAATAAAGGTTGATTTGCCCGATCTTACAGGACCAACCACACCGATATAAATATCCCCGTTGGTCCTTTTTGATATATCGTTATAAATATTGTTATTC
>JAIDEF010000095.1 GCA_029054965.1 Eubacterium sp. | reverse complement strand
GTTACTATTGCAAACCCCAATACAACCAGCAAAACAATCAAGGGCAGAGCAGGCGGCACAAGATACTATGTACGTATTCGTACATATAAGAAAGCAAACGGCAAGACCTACTTCTCAGCTTGGAACAGCGGTACTAAGTCTGTTGTTACATTAAAATAATAAATATTATTAAACAAAAAATGCAGTACGTTATGTACTGCATTTTTTATCACATATTATTCCACTGTTACAACCTTGGCAAGATTTCTTGGCTTATCAACGTCAAGTCCTTTATCTGACGAAACATAGTAAGCTAAAAGCTGCATAACAACCACAGCAGGTATAACATTAAACTCATCATCCAAATCAGGAAGTTCAATAAAATTATCAGTTGCATATGCTTTCAATGATCTTGTGCAAACTGTAATTACCTGAGCACCGCGCGACTGGACCTCTTTTATATTTGAAACCTGCTTTGACGACAGATATTTCTGTGTCATAAGTGCAATAACAGGAGTATTCTTTGTAATCAACGCAATAGTTCCATGCTTGAGCTCGCCGGATGCAAAAGCCTCGCTGTGAATATATGATATTTCTTTTAATTTAAGTGATGCCTCAAGCAATGCAGGATAATCAATACCTCTTCCAATCATAAAGGCATGCTCAGCAGTTAAAAGCCTATCTGCAATATGATGAATTTTATCCTTATCGGCAAATACCTGTTCAACGGCATCAGGTATTTTTTTCAGCTCATTAATAAACGAAAGCAATCCCTCTGTATTGAAGCAGCCTCGATCATAAGCCATTTTAGCAGTGATAAGATAAAAAGTAACAAGCTGACTTGTATAAGCCTTTGTAGAGGCAACAGCAACCTCAGGACCTGCATCTGTATAAATAACATTATCACTCATTCTTGCTATTACAGAACCACGAACATTAACAATTGAAAGTATTTTGGCACCTTGCTTTTTAGCATACTTGAGTGCTTCGAGCGTATCAATAGTTTCGCCGCTCTGAGATACAGATATAACAAGCGTATCACTGTTAATAATAGGCTGACAGTAAATAAACTCACTCGCAATATAAACAGATACCGGAATACCGCAATTTTTCTCAATAAGCTGCTTTGCAATAAGTCCGCTATGCATTGCTGTTCCGCACGCAACAATTGAAATACTCTTACAATCAGTAAAAATACTTTCATCAATATTGTCTGATGAAAAGTCAGGAACATCAGCACAAAGCTTTTTCTTCAAAGTCTTTCTTATTACTTCAGGCTGTTCCATAATTTCCTTTTCCATATAAAAGGGATAACCGCATTTACCGCTGCTTTTTACATTCCAATTTATAACAAAGTTTTCAGGCTCAACATAATTTTTACTGAAATCAACGATTTCAATTTTATCCTGTGTGATTTTTGCTACGCTAAGCTCAGGAAGAACAAAATAATCCGCACTATATTCGGCAATAGCTATAATATCCGAAGCCATATAACATCCCCTGTCATTTTGACAGCAAACAATAGGGCTAACATTTCTTACAGCATAAATTGCATCAGGCTCATTATCAAACATTATGGCAAGAGCATAAGTACCTCTCAGCTTTTTTACAGAACTTATTATTGCATCAACAGGATTTTTTTCATAACATTTATCAATCAGAGCAGCAACGACCTCGCTATCTGTACCCGATTTTAATTTAGATGCAACACCAAGTGTATTTATCAGGGACTCATAATTTTCAATAATACCATTATGAACTATAGTAACATTGCCAAATTTATGTGGGTGAGAATTTGCATCACTTACGGCACCATGAGTTGCCCATCTCGTATGACCTATACCCGATTTACCTTTAACGTCTATTGTTTTACGCTCCAGCTTATCGACCCTGCCCTCGCATTTTGAAACAAGACACTGACTATAATCAAGATTATATACAGCAATACCCGCACTGTCATATCCCCTGTACTCCAAAGCTTTTAATCCCTTAATTAAAATATTTTTAGCTTCATCATATCCGATGTATCCGATAATACCGCACATAAATATTCCTCATTTCTGTATTGTTATATATTTTATGCGGTAAATATGATATTAATACTCATACTAATTCTTAAAATATTATTTTACTAAACTTTCAATATAACTATCAGCTTCATTATGTGAATGAAATGTAATTGTTATTTTATCAGGATATTTATTGAAAAGTGCGTGAACTAAAGGCTTTGTAGTTTTATTATAATTAATAATAAAATCCTTAAGTTCATCATCTGGCGGCAGTGTGCAAGGCATATCAGACCTTTTGCCACGATTCAATGCACCATTCAAACAAACCTCTGTTGGCAAGTCAAAAAAGAAAATAAGCTCTGCAGATTTCAAACGATACTCTAAAGTATTCATATAATTGCCGTCAATTATCCATTTCTCCGTATTAATAACATTATTTTGTCTTTCTATAAAATCAGCGCGATCAATATGCGTGCAATCCTCACGCCAATACATAATATCAAGATGATAAAGAGGCAATCCTGTAACAGAAGCAAGCTTTCTTGAAAAAACACTTTTTCCGGCACCGCAGCAACCTATAACAGCAATTTTTTTATACTTAAACATAAAGCACCTCGCTTTTAATAAGAAAAAAGACGCTGCTCATAGCAACGTCTTAAAGGATGTCGGCATTACCTATTTTTCCGGGAGGCTGCCCTCCGAGTATTTTCGGCACACGTGAGCTTAACTACCGTGTTCGG
>JAIDEF010000094.1 GCA_029054965.1 Eubacterium sp. | reverse complement strand
AGTAAGAATCATCTAAATTTATGATTTTCGATATTCCATTATCCATACTGAAACATACATATTGAAATGCAGATAAATTAGTAACATTCGGATTGGTTTCGATTGAAGATAATAATAATTTAATTACAATCTTATTCATTCGTTTTACAGTAAAGCCCGCTTCACTTATCAACGATGAATCAATATCAAATAATTCTAATGCTAAATCATTAGAACTTTTGTAGTCAGCTGATTCTAAATACAACAAAACTGCAGAAAATAAATTATATAACTCTTTTGGCATAAACTAATCTCCTTTTTATACTGCTGCTACCGCAAATGCTGGAAGAAAATCTTTGCAAATTACTATAATCGCTATAATAATTATAATAAAAAATGCTATACAAATCACAACACCAGGATTTTCAAAAACACCAAACGAAAAATCACCTAATGAAATTGATGACTCATTTGATCTTTCATGTCCATCTGGATAAACATTTCTATGTCCTTTTCCATTTTTTGGAATAACATCCCAATGATCTTTGTGCAATTTATCCGGAGTCCAAACATTACCTTTATCATCTAGCCATCCTCTTGCACCACTTTTATTCCCTGGAACAGGTACTCTTTTATCTCCGCCTTTAGGTGCTCTATAGCCTGAAGATTCAGGTGGAATATCTTTATTTTTTATATATCCAATTGAAAGATTGGAAGACATTCTAAAACAAGGAAACAACGCATCAATAGTTATACTTACTGCAATAATATCAAAAACTGCTGCCCAGGTTAACTCTAAGCCATCGTTATCTTTATACATAATCGGATTATTTTCGCAGTAAGCAAACATATTCGTGCCGAGGAGGCTTGTACCTGTATCACAATAAACATCTGCATTTAAGAATCTGCCGACTGTTGGGTTATAGTATCTTGACTGTAGGTAATAGAAGCCTGTTTCCGAATCAAAATAATAACCTCTGTATCGGATTGGATTTACGTTGCCGATATGATTTTTGGATGTTATTGCCTTACCGTTTGCGTCTGTAACGGATATGGTATTGCCCCAGGAATCGTAAACATATTTTGCAGCAAGACTTCCTGATGCGTTATATAATGCTTCTACATCCCCTCTTGAATTGCATGTCACAAAATAGGCTGCGGCAGAGCTGCCGTTGACAAAATAAATTTTACTTAAATCGCCGAATGCGTCATACCAGAAAAACAGCTTTTGATTGCCTGCCTCCTGATACAGTAATTTATCACCGCTGTACTGGTAATAGGTTTTTACGCCATTGACAGTCTTTGATACTCTTAAGCCGTTGGCATCATAAGTATATGCTGTATTCAAATTATCATTGCTTAATGCTGTTAACTGTCGTCCCTGCCAACTTAACGTATTACCTAAATAGGACGTTGGATTTCCTATTGCATCATAATAAATAACTCATGCAAGATATTAGCAGTGGGTATTTAGCCCACTGCTTTTAATCATTAACTTTTCAATACATTGAAATCGTTTCTCATGTTATGTTAGTCTGGTTCAATCAAACAATTGTGATTGTTAAGTGATATTTCAATTTTTGAACAACGGACAGTAAAATAATTCAAATTACCATATCTTTCATTAACATTAACATCACACATCAAATGATATTCACATAAAGAATTATCAATATATATTTCATCTGAAATACACCATGAATCTTTTAACGGGCAATCTTCAAGAATAATTGGATTATAAAACTTTATCTGATATTCAGGACGATCATAAGTATCATATATCATAGTAAGTACTAATAAGGAATCATTAAAATTTACATCTATAATTTTACTGTCATGAATCGTAAATTTCTCGTTATAC
>JAIDEF010000093.1 GCA_029054965.1 Eubacterium sp. | reverse complement strand
AAATCAGCTTATGCCGGGCGACAAAATACCATCAATAAGAAAAGCAAGCAAGCTGTATAATGTATCAATCACAACAGTTCAGAATGCATACTTTGATTTGTGCACAGATGGTTACATTGCTGCAATTGACAAAAGCGGTTATTTTGTAACTGATATTGCTGCAAAGGTTATTGATAATAATGTAAAATCTGATAATGAAACATTACTTTATGATTTGACAGGCGGAATTGCCGATGAGGAGTGCTTTGATTTATCATTGTGGCAGCGCTATATAAAAAGTGCATTAAGACAAAAGCAAAGACTGCTCAGCTACAGCTCCGCACAGGGTGAATCTGATTTGAGAGAAGCAATTGCAAAATATATTTATGAAAAAAGAAATGTTGTCACCTCTGCAGACCGAATTATTATAGGTGCAGGTGTTCAGTCCCTTTTGCAGATTTTATGCTCACTTATTGACAACAACCAATGTGTTTCCTTTCCTGACAGTAGTTTTGCTCAGGGGATCAAGGTTTTTAATGACTATGGATTTGAGATTCATACACGAGATAAGAACGCCGATATTATATACGTATCACCCTCACATATGACAAGCTGGGGTAATGTAATGCCCACGAAACGGCGTCTTGAACTTGTAAGCTATTCGCAGAAAAATAATTCGCTTGTTATTGAGGATGATTATGAAAATGAATTTCTCTACAACAGCAAACCAACACCCTCACTATATACACTTGGCAAGGGTAATGTTGTATATATAGGCTCATTTTCTGCAATGCTTCTGCCTGCAATCAGAATCAGTTTTATGGTACTGACAACGGAGCTTGCAGAAAAGTTTAAAAACAGCGAGTCAAAATATGCACAAACAGCAAGTCTTACTGAACAGATTGCATTATGTAATTATATAAGAGATGGTCATATATATTCCCAGACAAGAAAGATACGGCGTTTATACACTGCAAAAACAAAACTGTTTTATAGTAAGCTGAAATCAGCTATACCACATATTAATGCAAGAATAAGCGAAAACTCGCTGCAGGTTATTGTTAATACTGACCGACCTCATTCTGAAGAAGAATTTAATGCACTTGGTATAAAAATATATATGCCTGACAAAAGCACTATCGTTTTTTCACCAATCGGTGTAAAAACAGAGCAGTTTGATGAGCTTATAAATATTATGAATGTCAATATATTTAATAAATAATTTTTGTGGAGTACTGTTTTTGGGACAGTACTCC
>JAIDEF010000092.1 GCA_029054965.1 Eubacterium sp. | reverse complement strand
GTCCAGCGAATCTGCCATATCGTTAAAGGCTTTTCCCAAATCGGCAAGCTCATCATCACTGGTGATTTTTACTCTGTAAGAAAAATCGCCGATTGCAAATTTCTTGGCTGCAGTGCTCATTTGACGCAAGGGCTTAACGAAGTTTTTAGTCAGCTTCCATATCGCAATAAAAGCGGCTGCAAGACAAATAAGTGCACTGAGAATGAACATTCTCATTACAGACAAGGTCAGTGAATCGGCAGTTGTCGGAGTTGTACCGAAAACAGTTCCTATTATCTGCTGTTTACCATTTAAGTCATCATAGTATATTGGCTTGCCTACAATATAGGACATTGTGCCGTTAACCTTTGCCTTGCCGATAAAGCTGCCTTCAAAAGCACCCTGAAGCATAGCGCTGTCAACGGTAAATCTGTTGTGATATGTGCAGACAGGAAGTCTGCCGAGGTAGGGTGTTTCATTTCCCTTTTCTCTGCACATTATTATATTGCCCTCGTTATCACATACAAATATATCAGCATCAATAGAGCTGCATACTATATCAATGGTGCTGCAAATCATACCCTTTTCGATAGAATATCGGTCATTCATATCCTGGTCTATCATTGTTGAGGAAACACTGCTTACAATAGAGTCAACATTTTCTCTTAAAAGCTTGGTGTTTTCACTTTGAGTGTAGGCATTAACAAGCAGGGTAAGTGTAAAGCCAAGTACCCCAAGCACTACAAGAAAGATTGCTGCAAACAAAACAAAGTATTTTGCAAAAATATTATTCTTTATATGTCTGCCGTTAGTTTTTTCATTAAACAGCATTTATATTAGTCCTTTGTTTCAAATTTATAGCCAACACCCCAAACGGTTTTAAGTGACCATTTGTCAGATACACCCTCAAGCTTTTCACGAAGTCTTTTGACATGAACATCAACAGTTCGTGAATCACCATAGTAATCAAAGCCCCATACCTCGTCAAGAAGCTGGTCACGGGTGTAAACCCTGTTTGGATTTGAAGCAAAGTGATAAATCAGCTCAAGCTCTTTAGGCGGAGTATCAACAGCTTCACCATTTACCTTGAGTTCATAGTTAACAATATTGATTTCAAGATTGTCGTAAGTTACAACCTTTTTGGTGTTGCTTTCTTCAGCAGGAGTGCCGTTTGTTCTTCTGAGAACGGCTTTGACTCTTGCCATAACCTCTTTTGCATCAAAAGGCTTTGTTACATAGTCATCGGCACCAAGCTCAAGACCAAGCACCTTGTCAAAGGTTTCTCCCTTAGCGGTGAGCATAATAATCGGTGCTGAGGAAGTCTTTCTTATTTCTCTGCAAACCTGCCAGCCGTCCATCTTCGGCAGCATAATGTCAAGCAGCACCAGCTCGGGTGATTTTGCCTGAAAGGTGTTGACAGCAGCCTGACCGTCATTAGCAACATAAACGGTGTAACCGTCATTTTCCAAGTACAGCTTTAAAAGCTCACAGATGTTTTTATCATCGTCTACAACAAGTATTTTTGTGCTCATTTCATTTTCTCCTTTTCATTGTGACATCATCATAAC
>JAIDEF010000091.1 GCA_029054965.1 Eubacterium sp. | reverse complement strand
CGATTTTATTTTTACTAAAGCTTTTTATTTCCCCCGGTAGAACCGGGGGTTTACTCTTTGCTGAAGAGACAATTAAATCAGCACCCCTTCCAATTAATAAAGGGGTGCTGATTCTTTACAATTTAAGCCAATTCTATGATTCATAGGGTGACAAATACACCTTTTGGTGATAATATTTAATTGAAAGGTGGGATGAATTATGGAAAATACAACAGGTGCATTTATTGCACAGCTAAGAAAGGAAAACAACTTAACACAAAAGGAGCTTGCCGATAAAATCAATGTTACCGACAAAGCCGTATCACGCTGGGAAACAGGAAAGGGCTTTCCCGAGGTATCACTGCTGATACCGCTCAGCGACGCCCTTGACATTTCTGTTAACGAACTGCTGACAGGTGAAAGAATTGAAAAAGAAAAAATAATTGATAACTCCAACAAAATAATTGTTGAAACAATTACAAAAACAAACAATGACATAAGTACAACAGGTAAATTAATATTTATCGTATTCTGCATTATTCAGCTTACTGTTTTTTACATCCTGCCGCTATTGGTAAGTCCACGCAGTAATTTGCCAATCGTGTTCCCATATATGTTTGCAGCGTATATTAACTCAATCAGCATTGGATTTATAAAAGGTAAACTAAAGTTTCTTGCTCCTGTTTTAACATCACTGATGTTTCTTCCGATGGGACTCATTGAATACGAGAGCATATCACGCTTTGACGGTGAAGAGTTCGCCATTTACGCATTTGTATTTATGGCATTATCATTGGGAGGATTGTGCTTTGGAATGTTTATTAAATTCATAAGCGAAGTAATTAATAAAAAAATATTAAAATAAACAAAAGGACTTGTTCATAACTGAACAAGTCCTTGATTTATTTAAGGTATTTATTAACCAAGCTCTGAGAAGTACTTGATTGTACGAACCATCTGTGATGTGTAGCTGTTCTCGTTATCATACCAAGAAACAACCTGTACCTCATAGAGATCCTCAGCAATTGGAAGAACCATTGTCTGAGTAGCATCGAAGAGTGAGCCGTATCTCATACCAACGATGTCTGAAGAAACGATTTCGTCAGTGTTGTAGCCGAATGACTCTGTAGCAGCAGCCTTCATAGCAGCATTGATAGCATCAACTGTTACATCCTTACCCTTAACAACAGCAGTAAGAATTGTTGTTGAACCTGTTGGAGTAGGAACTCTCTGTGCAGCACCGATGAGCTTGCCGTTAAGTGCAGGAATAACAAGACCGATAGCCTTAGCAGCACCTGTTGAGTTAGGAACGATGTTAACAGCAGCAGCTCTTGAACGGCGAAGGTCGCCCTTTCTCTGAGGACCGTCAAGAGTCATCTGATCGCCTGTGTAAGCGTGGATTGTGCACATAATACCTGACTGAATCTCAGCGAAATCGTTGAGAGCCTTAGCCATAGGAGCAAGACAGTTTGTTGTGCAAGATGCTGCAGAAATAACTGTATCCTCAGCAGTAAGCTCCTCGTGGTTAACATTGTAAACGATTGTAGGAAGGTCGTTGCCTGCAGGAGCAGAGATAACTACCTTTCTTGCACCAGCCTTAACGTGAGCTGAAGCCTTCTCCTTTGAGCAGTAGAAGCCTGTGCACTCGAGAACAACGTCAACACCAAGCTCGCCCCAAGGAAGCTCAGCAGCGTCAGCCTTAGCGTAAATCTTAATTTCTTTACCGTCAACGATGATTGAATCATCAGTAGCAGATACTGTATCAGCAAGAGCATATTTACCCTGTGATGAATCATACTTAAGAAGATGAGCAAGCATCTTTGGGCTTGTTAAGTCATTGATAGCAACAACCTCGTAACCCTCAGCACCGAACATCTGGCGGAATGCAAGACGACCGATACGTCCAAAACCATTAATAGCAACCTTTACCATTGGAAATACCTCCGTAAATAAATTTATTATTTGCTTATATGCATTATTATTTTATACTGTTTATTTCAATTAATCAAGAAAAAAATACAAATTTTACACTTTATACAAAAACATACATAATCTGGCAATTTGTTATAGTTAATTTTTTAACAATGATTATGATTTTATATACACTTTTCAGTTATTGTCAAAATTCAGGTGTTCATCACCCTTTTTCATATTCTTTGCCTGAGTCATAATTTTCAGGGTTTCGCTGAGTGTTTCAATATTCGATTCGGCAGCATCAATCCTCACTGCAATATAGGGGCGTTTGCCTGCAGAGAGTGTTACCCTTCCCCTCATAAAGGCATTGAGAATTGCTACTGTTCTTATATCAACCTCCGCTGAATAGAACAGCAGTGAGCCGTTTCGCTCCGTAACCTCTGTAATATTAAGTGCCAGTGCCGTATTTCTAAGCAATGCAATTTCAATAAGTCCCCACACTGCTGACGGCGGTGCACCAAAACGGTCAGTGAGCTCATCATAAACATCGTTGGCATCCGTATCATTTTTTATATTCGCAATGCGCTTATACATCTCTAAACGCTGTGAGGTTGAAATAATATATTCCTCAGGGATATGCGCATCTATCGCAACATCAATAAGGCATTCCTTTTCCTCCGGCTCTTCATCAGAACGGATTTCACCCTTTTCCATAGCAACCGCTTCTTCAAGAAGCTTGAGATACATTTCATAACCGACAGCCTCCATATGACCATGCTGTCTGTTGCCAAGCAATGAACCTGCACCACGAATTTCCAAATCACGCATAGCAATTTTAAAACCTGAGCCGAATTCGGTATATTCTCGGATTGCCTCGAGTCTTTTGGTAGCTATATCAGTAAGCTCCTTGCCCCTTGTGAACGTGAAATATGCAAAGGCACGTCTTGATGATCTGCCGACTCTTCCCCTTATCTGGTGAAGCTGAGCAAGTCCCATTCTGTCAGCATTTTCAATAATCAAAGTGTTACAGTTCGGAACATCAATGCCTGTTTCAATAATAGTGGTGCAGACAAGTATATCAATCTCCCCCGCCAGCAAATCATTCCACACTGCAGAAAGCTGCTCTTCCGTCATTTTTCCGTGAGCAATACCGACTCTTGCATCAGGCAGTGCCTTTTTTATCTGCATTGCCTTATGCTCAATCGTTTCAACCGCATTGTGCAGATAGTAGCACTGACCTCCGCGGTTAATCTCTCGCTCCAGTGCTTCAATAATAATTTCGCTGTCATATTCCACAACATAGGTCTGCACAGGATGACGCTCGCCCGGTGCCTCCTCAAGCAGGCTCATATCCCTTATTCCGCTCATAGCCATATTAAGTGTTCTCGGAATAGGAGTAGCAGACAGAGTAAGAACGTCAACCTTCGGGAATTTTTCTTTGATTTTCTCCTTTTGTGCAACACCAAAGCGCTGCTCCTCATCAACAATAAGAAGTCCTAAATCCTTGAATTTTATACCCTTTCCAAGCAGCTTATGTGTGCCGATTAAAACATCCACATTGCCCTCTTCAAGTCTTTTTAGCACCTCTTTCTGTTTGGTAGGACTGACAAAGCGTGAAATCATTTCAACATTAACAGGATAATGCTCAAGCCTTTTTTGTGCAGTCTTAAAATGCTGCATTGCCAGAACTGTAGTGGGCACAAGAATTGCACACTGCTTGCCGTCGGTAATACACTTAAACACCGCTCTTAGTGCTACCTCAGTTTTGCCGAAGCCTACGTCACCGCAGAGAAGTCTGTCCATAGGAGCACTTTTCTCCATATCGCCTTTGATTTCTTCACTGCATCTTAACTGGTCATCTGTTTCGTCATATTCAAACCGAAGTTCAAAATCACGCTGCATATCACCGTCCTCGCTGAAAGCGAAGCCCTTGGTGCTCATTCGCTTTGCATAAAGAGCAATAAGCTCCTTTGCCATATCCTTGACAGAAGCACGAACCCTTGCCTTGGTCTTTTTCCAGTCGGAGGAGCCAAGACGATTGATCTTAACCCTTGTGTCCTCTTTGGGTCCTATATATTTTGAAACCAGATCAAGCTGTGTTACAGGCACATAAAGAGTATCGCCTTTCGCATAGCTGATTTTAATATAATCCTTTTTAACCTTGTTTATTTCAAGAGCGTGGATTCCCTCAAACACACCGATACCGTGAATATTGTGAACAATAAAATCACCCTTGGTCAATTCATCAAGAGAATGAATAGCATTTTTACCGCTTGCACGCTTTTTCTTTTTTAAAGACTGAGATGTTTTGGAATGAGTTAAAACTGCAAGCTTAATCTGACTGAACTGAAAGCCTGCCATCATTGTGCCTGTGATTACATTGATTGTTTTAGGCTGAAGCTGACTCGGCCTTTTCTCAAAGAACACAGCGTCATAGCCCATTTCAGCAATATCATCACAAAGAGCCCTGCCTGCCCTGACAGTACCTGCCATTATGCAAATGGTGTAACCGGCCTTAACAAGACCGAAAAGCTCTTCTTTAAGCTGTGTTAAAGTACCTGACCACGCATTGAAGCTCTGAATAGTAAAATCAGCCAAGTGGCACACAGGAGTATCAAAGCTGCCGCGCGGCAGAGAATCCATATATATAGCTTTATTTTTGTTATATATATCAGTAAGCTCATCAAAATTCAAGCTGAATTTATCAAGCCCTGTACAGAGCGTACCATCCTCGACAAACCATTTCAGCTCTTCTAAATTAAGACGTTCCTGCTTTGTGCATTTTTCCTTAACCCTTGCACTTTCAACAACAAACAGTCTGCCGTCAAGATAATCAAATATACCCTTTGAGTTATAACAAAGCGGAAGATATTTATCAAGGCAGTTAAGGGATGTACCTTCTCTTAGTTTATCGCAATCGGCATACAGCTTTTCTCGTGCTTTAATAGCCTTGCCCTTTAAAGCTTTTGCAACCTGCTCAATTTTATCCGCCAGCTTTTCATCGCTGTCGAAAAGCACCTCATTGGCAGGTGAAATCTTTATGCTGTCAAGAGAGCTTCCTCTTCTTTGAGTATCAATATCAAATGCTGATATTGTATCAATGCTGTCACCCCACAGCTCAATACGCACAGGCTCATCAAGATGTGCAGGGAAAATATCAATTATTCCTCCGCGAACTGCGAACTGGCTTGTGCCGTCAACCTGGTCATAGCGTGAATAGCCTGCCATTACAAGTCTTTTTTCAAGGTCATTTATATCAACCATATCATTAACAGACAGTGTAAAGGTGCGTTTTTTCAGCTCGTCAGGAGTGATTGTGTACTGACAGGCTGCCGCCGCAGACATAACTACTACACTGTAATCACCTTCAAGTATCCTTGAAAGCACACCAAGTCTGATGTGCTCAAACTCCCTGCTGACGCCTGCCACCTCGACAAAGGTAAACTCTCTTGCAGGATAGAGCAGAACACCCTCCTGCAATTCCGACAAGCATTCCTTAACCTTAACTGCTGTTGCCTCATCAGGGGTAATTACAAAGGCTTTACTGCCCTTTTCACAGATAGCATGAATGGCAAAGCATTTTGTAACATCACTAAGACCGATAGCCCCAACTGGAGCACTGAGGGTATCAATGCTTTCGCTGAGGCTGATAAATTCCTTACTCTTATTAAATTCGTTTGAAAAACAGGACATCCCTATTTCTCCTTTTGTTTGCATTACTATGAGTTATAAAGATTCATTGCCTTATCAATATCCCCGCTGACGACAAGCTCCAAAGCGGAAACACTGTTTTCAAGTGCAGTTTTTAAATCCTTTTCCTGCTCTTTAGGGAAACGGCCAAGCACCCAATTAACAAGGTCATACTCAGGAGTCGGCTTTTTCCCTACTCCTACCTTTACACGCGGAAAATTCTCACTGCCCAGATGAGCAATAATACTCTTTATTCCGTTATGTCCCCCGGCAGAGCCTTTTCTTCTTATTCTTGTCTGCCCAACATCAAGACTTATATCATCATAAACAACAATTACATTTTCAGGCGGAATTTTATAAAACCTTGCCGCCTCACCTATTGCTTCACCGCTGTTGTTCATCATAGTCTGCGGCTTCATTATAAGACAGCGTTTACCACCTATCTGTGCATCTGCAACAAGTGAATGATGCTTTAATCTTTTTATATCTATATTCTTATTGATTGCAAGCAAATCCATAGCCAGAAATCCGGCATTATGCCTTGTCATTTCATACTTGGCACCCGGATTTCCCAAGCCTGCAACTATATAATCATATGATGATTTATTTGAAAACTTACTCTTCAGCAGCATTTTCCTCAACCTCAACAGTGATTTTTATATCCTCTGCCCTTCTGCCGTCAACAGACATTACAAGAGCAGTCAGCTTTCCGTTAGTAAAGGTGTCATCAATTTCAGGTATTTTATCGAGATTCTGCATTATCCAGCCATTAACCGTTGAAATTTCTATTTTTTCCTGATGAATACCGAAATACTCAAAGAAATCGTCAACAGACATACTGCCCTGAACAAGATATTCATTATCACTGAGCTTTTCAATATCATTCTGGATTTCGTCGTGCTCATCCCAGATTTCACCTACAAGCTCTTCTAAAATATCCTCCAGCGTAACTATACCCTCAGTGCCGCCGAATTCATCAATTACAACGGCAAGATGAGTTTTATTTTTTTGAAAAATTCTTAACAGCTTTGAAATTTTAGTATCAGGTGAAACAGCAGGAACAGGCTTTAGGATTGTGCGAAGTGACTTAAGGTTACGCTTTCTTGCTGCCTGAAAATCCCTGTGGTGAATAACACCGACAATGTTATCAATATCATCAATATAAACAGGCAGACGGCTGAAATTAGTAGAATTAAAAACTGCCTCAATTTCACTGAGTGAGGCATACTTATCAACAGCTTCAACATCAACACGCGGAACTAAAATATCACTTACATCAATATCATCAAATTCAATTGATGAACGTATAAGCTCACTTTCATTTTCATCAATTTCACCGCCTGTATGAGCCTCGTCAACATAGGTTTTAAGCTCCTCTTCAGTTATGGTTTCAACACCGCCCGTCTTAAACACCTTGTTCATCAGCTTTTTCCACGCCTTAAAGAAAACATTGAGTGGTGAAAAAATAATGATACAGGCTTTTATAATCGGTGTAATTGCAACAACTACCTTGTCTGCCTTTTCTTTCGCGTAGGTCTTGGGAGTAACCTCACCAAAAATCAGAACAACTATTGTCATAACAACAGTTGATACGGTAGCACCGAGGTCACTGTTATCACCAAGCAATCCTGTGAAAAATAATGTTGCAAGTGACGTGCAGGCAATATTAACTATATTATTGCCGATAAGCACTGTTGACAAAACAACATCATAATCCTCAGACAGCTTCAGGGCTCTTTCAATTTTTTTGTTATTTTTTCCCTCCTTCATCATTGCTTTAAGTTTAACCTTATTCAATGATGAAAATGCCGTTTCTGAGGCTGAAAAAAAGCCGCTCATCAGTACAAGAACAATCATTGCAATCAATATGCCCGTGTTCATATTTTAAACTCCTTTATAGTACAAAAAGTGTGCAATACATTATTGCACACTGATTGTTAATATTCGCATTAATTATATTATAAGCAAAAGCCCATAATAATTTACTCTGTTTTTTCAAACTCACCGAAAAGTCTGTCCTCGTCAGCGATTTCAAAATTATACATATTCTCATCTTTAATATGGTTTTTGATGAATTTATCACGGTCAAACAGCTCATCAGCCTTAACCTTCCAAGCCTTTGCAGCAGTAATTGTTTTGTCAAACAATTCGTTTGCACTCTCAGGATTTTCCATCTCTGTTGAATATGCACCTGTTTCTGCAACCATTTTACTGATAGCACCCGGATTATCAAGTACAGGGCACGGACGCAGCATATTGTTATTGAAAGGCTGATTTTTCTTATATGCCATAAAGAGCGGGCTCTTGAGTGCATCAAGAACAGAACACTCCTTAATATTAACATTTGAATAATGAACAAAAGCACAAGGCTCACAATCACCGTTTGCATTGATATGGAAATAGTGACGTCCACCTGCTATACAGCCCTGAACATACTCGCCGTCATTCCAGAAATCCATTGCAAAAATAGGCTTTGTATGGCGCCATTCGTGCACCTTTTTATACATAAGACCCCTCTGCTCAGGTGATACCATTAAATCTGTAACAGCACCATTTCCTGTAGGCATATATGTAAAGAACCAAGCAAACATTACACCCTGGTCAATAAGCCAATCCATATATTCATCAGTTGACAAAACATCTGTGTTTTTACTTGTGTAGCAAAGCGATGCACCAAAAGGAATTCCTCTGTCCTTAAGACGCTTCATTGCAGCAGTACACTTTTTGAATGTACCGTCACCGCGGCGGAAATCGTTATCCTCTTCATAGCCCTCAATTGAGAAAGCCGGAAGGAAATTGCCGACCTCGCCGATTTCATCAGCAAAGCTGTCGTCAATAAGAGTTCCGTTTGTAAAGCTCATAAAGATACAGTCAGGATTTTCACGGCAAAGACGCATTAAATCAGCACGTCTGATTGTCGGCTCACCACCTGTATAAAGAAACATATATGTACCAAGCTCTTTAGCCTCACGAATAATTCTTGCCAAATCATCATATGAAAGCTGACTGTTCTTACCGTATTCAGCAGCCCAGCAGCCCTTACATTTAAGATTGCAGGCAGCAGTAGGGTCCATAAGAATTGCCCATGGAACATTACAGCCGTTTTCCTCAATTGCCTTCATTCTCTTTGAATAGCTGTTGATTGCAACATTGAGTGCAGGGGGAACAAGCTTTTCAACAACATTAATATTTGTATCACAAATAAGCTTTTTAGCAAAAATCATCCAGTTGTTATTCGGGTCATCAATTACCTTATGCAGACCTGCATATGTACTTCTGTTAACCTTTTTAACATCAGCAGCCTCAAGAAGGCTGAGGATTTTCGGTGCATTTGCATTAAAATCCTTGCGTGCATACTTAATTGCATTTTTAATTGCAACAGACATTACTGTCTCTTTTATAGATTTCATAATAATCCTCTCTTAATCTTATCATAAAGGGGCATTTTCCCCTTAATTCGATACAATAGAAAATATATTCCTTTTACATAGAAATGTCAAGTTAAATTTTTATAACATTTTATTAGACATCGGAACACTGAACACACTTAAGCTTAAAATCTGATTTGGAATTTCAGGCAATAAATCCTGTCTGTTTTATTTTTATACATATCATTGCAGTGAGCGCCCCAGCTATCATAGCCGCCCACACCCTGCTGTCTTGCAATAAGCCTTACAACAGTTTTATTATATTCAGGCAATTCTTTTTTATGCCAAGCCTCCTCAACCTCCTTAGGCAGGTAATGACATATATTCATTTCCATCTGAGGCTGGGCAATAACAGAAAATACCTTTTTGTCACCTACAATTGTTGCATAGCGCACACCTGTTCTGTTGCCGCATTCCTGCGGTTTCAGATAATCAACCCACATATCATTAACGGTAGTATTATAAAGACCTATCATCGTGCCGTTGCAGCGATCAATATAATTTTCCTCAGGTCCTCTGCCGAGATAGGTTACATTTTCAAAATCCTTAGGCAGCTCAAATAACACCGAAACCTCAGGGATTTCAGGCAAAGTATCATCAGGTGAAAACTGTAAATCAACCTCGATACCCTTTGAAGTGATTGTATAAACCACAACAGCCTTGCATTCAGGCTGAGTGCAGATTGTTGCACCGCAGGTTACAATAACCTTTCTGCCGTTTTCAAGTATTTTATAATTCTGAATTGACCATTTTGTGTTGTTGTAAATACCGGGTGTATCACCTGCATCACGCCAGCAGCCAAGCCTTGAGCCGGCCCTGCTGCCCCTGTCATTATCAGTAAGTGCTCTCCAGAAATTAAGACGCATAGGCTGCTGAAGAAGCTCTTCACCGCCTACCTTGATTGAATAAAGCTGATTGCGCTCTCTCTTCTCAAAACGCACATTAACATCATCGCTGATGATTCTGAGTGAGCCATAAGTATCATCAATTATCAATTCGGCATCTGACTCAAGCTCATCATAGGTATTTTCAAACTCATTAATCACAAACTGCTCATAGGCAACAATATGTCCCTCTTCACACCAAGCAGTTTCTTCTTTTGTCCTTAATTCAAGATTTAAATAACACTCTGTATTATTAACCCTGCTAAGCTCAAGGTCAATGATTTTCTTCTGACCAGCAGGCAGATTAACATCAACTACACCGCTGCAGAAAATGCCCTTATCTGAGCACTGACACCAATAAAGCTCATATTCATTCAGATTGGTGAACATAAATTTGTTTTTGATTTCAATGATGCCCCTTTGAGAATCAACAGCATTGAAATCAACATTCTGATAAAGCTTTTTTATTTCAGCAAGCTTTGGTGTTTCCTTTCTGTCACCAAACAAAAGACCGTTTCCGCAAAAATGACCATCGTGAGGATTTTCACCGAAATCACCGCCATAGGCAAGGTATTCAGCACCATTTTCGTCGGTAGTCATAATACTCTGGTCAACCCAGTCCCAAACAAAGCCGCCCTGCAGACAGGGGTACTTATCCCAAAGCTTTGTATATTCATCTGTTGAACCGCAGGAATTGCCCATTGCGTGGGTGTATTCGCAGAGAATAAAAGGTCTGCCGTCACGCTGGGTCAATGCATACTCTTCACATTCCCATGGCTTATAGTACATTTTTGACTGAACGTCAGAAAGCTCCTTTTCATCAGGGGCACGGTGACATTCAAAATGCACAAAGCGTGTAGGGTCTGCATTCTTAATATATTTATACATTTTTTTAGGTGTTTCGCCGCCCAGTGACTCATTGCCCAGTGACCAGCAAACAACACTTGTAACATTTTTATCACGGTTATATGTAGCCTTCATTCGCTCCATACAAGCCTTTTCCCATTCAGGTCTTGAACCCGGAAGCTGAGGGCAGCCGATTATTGTTGACCAGCCTGTGCCGTGGGTTTCCATATTATTTTCGTCTATTACATAAAGTCCGTATTCGTCGCAAAGCTCAAGAAATCTCGGAGCATTCGGATAATGCGAGGTACGCACTGCATTGATATTTGACCTCTTCATAGTTTCAAGGTCATAACGCATGGTTTCCTCTGTTACATATCTTCCTGTACGGCAGTCAAATTCATGGCGGTTTGTGCCCTTGAACACAACTCTTTCACCATTGATTCTGATAATGCCGTCTTTGATTTCAACGGTTCTGAAGCCGATTTTCTGGCTTATATATTCAATAGGAACACCATTATCCTTAAGGGTCAACACAAGCGTATACAGATATGGACTTTCTGCAGACCAGGGCTTAACATCGGCAACTATAGCCTTAAGCTTAGTAATATGATCCTCATCCGCATACTGACAATCGAGTGCAACAGTAACACCTGCATCGTCAATAATGCACATATCAATGCTCAAAGTTTCATATGTTCCGTTAGTTCTTACCTCCGCCTCAGCGTAACCATCACTTAATGTAACATCAGGATTTGCGGTAATTTTGAAATCTCTTATATACTGTCTTTCGGTGGTATAAATATAAACATCTCTGAAAATACCGCCCATTCGCCACATATCCTGACATTCAAGCCAGGAGCCTGTACACCAGCGATAAACCTCAACACCGATAACATTTGAGCCTTCAACAAGATACCTTGTAATATCAAATTCACTGCGGTGGAAGGTTGACTCGCTGTAACCGACTCTTTCGCCGTTTATGTAAAGATAAAATGCAGATTCAACACCCTCAAAGCAAAGAACAACTCTTTTTGAGAGCAGACTCTGATTAACATTGATTTTTTTCACATAACAGCCAACAGGATTATGCTTTATAGGAGCATTAGGGGGACAAATATCCTCACTGCCCTCCCACGGATATCGTACATTGCAGTACTGATTTTGGTCATATCCCTGCATCTGCCATGAGCAGGGCACAATAACAGTGTCCCAGTTATGAGTATCATAATGAGGTTGTGCAAAATCAGTTGGTCTGTATGCATAATTTTTATAAAGCTTAAACTTCCATTTGCCATTGAGCAGCTTGCAGCGTGAGGATGCATATCTGTCGCACCTCTTAGCCTCCTCCATACTGTCATACGGCATAAAGGTTGCATGCTGAGGCAATCTGTTAACACCGACAATTTCAGGATTAGACTGCCACTCAGTATAACCGTCAATAAAATTTCTTTCCATAACATATATCTCCAATATATATTCGCAATTTATCTTCTGTGAATGGTACCCTCCTGATAACCTTCCTGTTTAAGAGCAACCCCAACACTTCTCAGAAGAATAACCAAATCAAGCTTAAGCGACCAGTTATCGCAGTAAAGCTTGTCAAATTTCATTTTTTTCATAAATGATATTTCATCCCTGCCGTTAATCTGTGCCATACCTGTAAGACCCGGTCTAAAACGGTACACACCGGACTCAAGTCTGAAACGATGTGCCCTCATCTCTGATGAAATCAAGGGACGCGGACCAACAAAGCTCATATCACCCTTTAAAATATTCCAAAGCTGAGGCAGTTCATCAAGACTTGTTTTACGCAAAAACTTACCTACTCTTGTAATATACTGCTCAGGATTTTCAAGCTGTCCTGTTGCAACATTAGGTGTATTATTTTTCATTGTCTGAAATTTATATATTTTGAATGGTTTTCCCCTTCTTCCTCGTCTTTCGTGAGAAAAGAAAACACTTGTATTCGGTGTAAGCAGATTAGCAATACAAATAATCAAAAACAGCGGTGACAGAATAATTAATGAAAAAAACGACACCACTATATCAAATAATCTTTTGAACTTTGTAGGTCCGAAATACTTTTTTAATTTATCATTCATTTATAACATCCTTAAAGATAAAAACAGAGCAATTCATATGAACACTCCATATTCGAGTCTATTTGATAAATAACTACATAATGTAGCCAGTCTACTGGATTATACCACATATGATTACAATATGCAATTTTTTTATAATAATTTTAAAAATTATTGCCAAAAAGTTTATAATTATATATAATAATATGCATATGCAATAAATGCAGAAAAGGAGTATTACATTTATGAAAAAAATTATCAGTGCGGCACTTTGTACAATAATGATACTAATGTGCTTTACAGCCTGCTCATCAGCAAGCAATGATATGACAGAGGCAAACATTACAAAAACCGTTGACAAATCATTTGATGCACTCAAAAGCTTTGATACAGATGAATTAAAAAAATATGTCGATTCACCCACGCTTACAATAATAATGGGCTATGCAGAAAAGCATAAGCAGTTCTCTGATTTAGGCAAAGCCATATTTTCAAATCTCAGCTATGAAATAACTAATATCGATATTGAAAACAAGCAGGTTACAGTTAAAATCATCAACAAGGATTTACAGGAGGTTGCAGGCACATTTGCAGATAACCTCAAGAAGGACTATTCAACCTTCCAGCTCCTTGCAAAGCTGAGCGATGATAACTTTCTTGACAGAAAGCTGTCTGAGCTTTCCGAGGACATATCTAATGCACCAATGTTAAATGGTGAAATTGAAATCACACTTACAATCGAACAGGGCAATAAAAACCTTGTTCTTGTATTCGGTGATGAATCCGAAAATGCCGTTTCAGGCGGTGCACTGTCTGCAATCAAAAGCATTTACGGAAGCAAATAAAATAAAAAGTTATTTACATAATATAAATTTTGTGGTATTATATATTTTAGTAAATTAAAAGCATTATTTTCTGGTTTAAA
>JAIDEF010000090.1 GCA_029054965.1 Eubacterium sp. | reverse complement strand
AAATATGTATGAAGGGTACTTTTTAAAAAGCGCAAAGTTATAAACCAATGTGTCATAAATATATTTGCTTACAGTCGTTTCAAAATACCATGACCATATTGTGTCAAGGTGTGAGGTTGCAACGGTGTAAATCTTTTTTTTGCTCATAGCTAATCCCCATTTCCTGTATCATTTTAATATTAGTATAATGCTTTATTTATGTTATGAAAAGACATTCAGCCGACAAATATAAAATTATCATGTCGTGTAATATAAACTTTAACTTGATAATAAAAACAAAAGCTGTTACAATTTATTTATTGAATACGGGGAAGTGCATTATGGATATAACTTTTTATTATAACAAAAACAAAATCCAGCTATTTAAAATATTTTCCGGTACACTTAGTGAAATTGTACCTATGCATTCGCATACCAAAAACAGCTTCGAGATACACCTTATTGATTATGGCAGCGGTTTACTTGAAACAGAATGCGAAAAATACAGTCTTTCAAAAAACACACTGTTTATAACCGGTCCTAATCTGCTGCACAAGCAAACTCCGGACAGATTCAGCCCTATGCACGAGTTATGTGTATATTTCAGAATTTCAGATTCAAAAAAAGATAATGATATCATAAGCAGATTTGCTTCACAAAGCTTCTGGATAGGCAAAAGCAATGCAGAAATAAGACACTTATTTAAACAGATGGTTGAAGAAAATGAAAAAGGCAGTCAATGGCATGACGACATACTATCATCTTTATCAATAAGATTAATCAGTGAAATAACACGTCTGTATTTCCCTGATTACAGCAATCAGAAAAAAGAAACAACCGCCACTGATTTGAACGAAAGCCGTTCATGGATACTTGATCAGCTTTTTTCAGATGACTGCAGCAATGTGACGCTAAATGATTTTTCTGAACAGATAGGTGTATCACAAAGGCAGGCAGAACGGATAATAAAGGATTATTACGGCTCATCATTTAAAAAGCTCAGGTATGAATCAAAAATGGCACAGGCTGCCACTATACTTGAAGAAAAAAACATAACCGTTGAGGAATGTGCAGAAAAATGCGGCTACAGTTCCACATCTGCATTCATCTCGGCTTTTAAAAACAAATACAAAATAACACCTAATAAATACAGAGAACAGATGATAAAAAAATAAAAATATGCAGTTCACGCAAGTCATAATTTTTTTTTACAATTAAAATAAAGAAAATTATAGGGACATTTCATATTCAACCCA
>JAIDEF010000009.1 GCA_029054965.1 Eubacterium sp. | reverse complement strand
ATCATTATAACAGCCTTATTATCATTTTTAATATCTATTGCTTATGTTGAAATGTTTCAAAGCTATAATGCTCAGGTTGTAATCAGATATAATGACAGCAGCATTGCCAGAGGAAAAACTCCTGACGAAAAGGATTTTGACCCTTATGAGATTGTTTCTCCCGATGTTATTACAGCTGTAATAAATGATTTATCGCTGAGCGAAACAGTTGATTCAATCCGCTCAAGAGTGACTATTAACTCTGTCATTCCCGACGCAGAGCTCAAGATTAAGGCGTCAAAGCTGGAAAATGGTGAGGATTATGACTATCTGCCAAATACCTTCAGCGTTTCGTATGAGGGTAAGGTTGGTGCTTCTGAGGCCAGCTCAAGAGATATACTCGATTCGCTGCTTCAAAACTACCTTGCTTTTTATCAGGAAAATCACGCCACACAGGCATACATCAATGATGTTTCTTTTGATGGTGATTTAGGTGATTATGATTATATTGAGATTGCTGAGATTATCAGCAACCGTATTGACTCCACTATAAGCTCTCTTGAAGGCTACCAGCTTCAGGACGAGGAATTCCGTGCCCCGTCAACAGGACTCACCTTTGCCGATATCAAGAGCGAATATACACATCTTCAGGATTACAAGATTTCAAACCTTTTTGCTGATATTTACAGAGGTCAGATAACCCAGAACAAACCTCTTCTCATTGAAAAATATACAGAACGAAAAGAAAATTTTGAGCTTGAACAAAAAGACTTTGCGGGACGTGCAGAGCTCACAAAGAGCCGTATGGATAAATTTGCCGATGCAAATAAGGATGTGCCTAACTCATATAATAGTACCACAGATAATAACAACGATAATCTTGCCATAATAGATGATGTCCACAGTGATACATATGGTTCAAGACAGCTGAAAACAGAAACAACATATGACACTCTTGTTCAAAGCTATGTTTCGTATTCAAAGTCTGCCAACAATGCAGCTCTTGATGCAGAGCATTGCGTCAGTGTTATAGAAAAATTCAGCATTGCACTTGACGATGCCGTTGACGTCTCTGAACTTACAAAATCAGTTGAGGAGCAGATTGTTGACATCAAGGATGAAATGGCTCAGCTTTACGTAAGTCTCAGCAAAACGATTGATGATTATAATGACAAAACAGCAGCATCACATATTGATTTGCTCACAGGTATTCAGTATTATGCTGCCAAAAGTCAGGGACTTTACACAATACTGATTGTTGCAGTCGGCACTGCAATCTCGGTATTCTGTGCAATAGCATATGAATTTACAAAGGTCTATATCAGTACAAGGAAAAAGGAAGCTGAAGAAAATGATGAAGCATAAAAAAATTTTTAAAATTCTTTTATCCTTGGTTTTGTCGGCAGCATTGGCTGTCGGCGGATTTGGGATATATGTGATATATGATAACTCACGAGTTGTTATCACAAATTACACATATGAAACTAAAAAGGCATCTTCCGCCTTTGACGGATATAAAATTTGCCTTATTACGGATTTTCACAATGGCAAAAATTATGAAAAGGTAATTGAAGCGGTTAAAAAAGCACAGCCTGACATCATATGTGTCGGCGGTGATTTAATCAATATGGAGGACACAGATTTTTCCAATGCCGAAAAGCTTTTAAGCGGTCTTGTTGATATAGCAGATGTGCTGTATTCTTATGGCAATCATGAAATACACTGTGAGAATATTGAAAAAATGGCTCAGATTGCCGAGGATATGGGTGTTAAGCTGATTAACGATAAGGCTATAACTGTAGAAAAAGACGGTTCACACATAAACATAATAGGCTATGGTGATGATATCTATTCCGATTTTACTTACCATTTTGAAAAGCAGGCACAAAAAAGGCTGACCGATTTATCATATCAGTTTGACAATAACGAGCTTTCTGTACTGCTAATGCACCGTCCTCAATATTTTGAAACAACTTCAAACCTGCCCTATGACCTTACTCTGTCAGGTCACCTGCACGGCGGACTTATCAACATAGAACAAATTCGCACCAAGATTTTACAAGAGCATTTCGGCACAGACAAATATTGCAAGGGTGAATATAATAGCGGTGATAAAAAGCTGATTATATCTGCCGGAATAGCAAAAGAGGACAAAATTTACAGAGTTTTTAATACACCCGAAATTGTAGTTGTGGAGATTAAGAGCTTATGAAAATACTGATAGTTAATAATAATATGCATGTTGGCGGAATACAAAATGCCCTTATAAATCTTCTGCAAGAGCTCAGCAAAAACAACAACTATGATGTGACGCTCTGCGTTCTCGGAAATGTCGGCGAGCAGCTGAACGCCGTACCATCGGGCATTAAGCTCATTTCAGGCAACCGCTTCACTAAAATTCTCGGTTTGAAGCAGTCTGAAGCAAAGCAGGATGGTTTATTTACCTGGCTTTGGCGAACCGCCTTTGTTGTGCTGACAAAAATGTTCGGCACAAGGCTGACCTACGGAATACTCAGCCGTATGCAAAAAATCAATGAGCATTATGATGTTGCTGTTTCCTTTATGCAAAACGAAAGCTTCAATGTATTTTACGGTGGATGCAACGAGTTTGTTTTGAATGCGGTTGATGCAGATTTGAAGGTTTCGTTTGTGCACTGTGCTTTTACCGATTATGAGGGTAAAAACCACTATAATGCTGAGATATATACTAAATTTGACAGAATTGCCGGTGTTTCAAAATCTCAGGCAGAACGTTTTAAAAGAAAATGTCCTGATGTTTCTGCCGATAAGGTTTACGCCGTTCATAACTGCTATGATATCGACTCAACCTTGAGAAAGGCAGAGGAATATGAGGTGAGTGTTAACGCTGATGTTATTAACATCTTCTCCCCTGTCAGGATTTGCGAGGAAAAAGGTGTTATGAGAATGATACCTATTTTTGCAAGACTCAAGAAGCAGGGCTTCAAATTCTGTTGGAGAGTTGCCGGTTGGGGGCCTTTGTATGAGGAAGCAATTACCCTTCGTGACAAATATCAGATGCAAGACGAAATAGAATTTTTAGGTCATTTAACTAATCCTTATCCGTATTTCCGTAAGAGTGATTTGCTTCTTCTGCCATCGTTTAAGGAGGCTGCACCAATGGTTTACGGCGAGGCGGAAATACTCGGCATACCCGTGCTTACCACGAACACCACATCTGCTGTTGAGCTGGTTGCAGATCGTGGTATCGGTTACGTTTGTGAGTGTGATGATGACAGCGTTGAGGCAGCGCTTCTTGAAATAATGAAAAACGGCAAGCCGCAAAGGCTCAAAGCGTCTGAATTATCAAATGCTCTGGCATTAGAGGAATTTGCCGCTATTTTAACAAAATAGGAGATTGTCGTGAAATTACAGGTTTTAGTATCTACAATGCACCGTGAGGATTATTCCCTGCTCGATGAAATGAATATACAAAGCGACGCTGTTGTCATAAATCAATGTGACAGAGAGGAAACAGAGGAGTTTTTGTATAATGGGCACAGCATAAAATGGATTAACGTCAAGGAACGTGGTATAGGAAAAAGCCGTAATATGGCAATAGAAAATGCAGATGCGGATATTATCCTTTTTGCCGACGATGATGTTGTTTATGATGATGGTATGGCGCAGGCTGTTGTCCGTGCCTTTGAAGAACATAAAGACTCTGATATAATTATTTTTAATTTAGAGTCGCTTAATGCAAATCGCCCCGAGTTTATGGTTGAGCAGGATATAAAAATAGGACGATTCAATTTTTTGCGATACGGTGCAACAAAAATAGCCGTACGAACTAACAGTATTAATAAAAATAAATTGCGTTTTTCGCTCTTGTTTGGCGGCGGTGCAAAATATCAGTGCGGTGAGGATAATCTCTTTTTAATTCAGTCCATAAAGGCAGGATTGAATCCAATTGCTGTGCCGGTTAAAATAGGATGTGTTAAGCAGGAGGGCTCAACCTGGTTTAAGGGGTATAATGATAAATACTTTTATGACCGTGGTGTGCTTTTCGGTGCAATGTTTGGTTTATCAGCACCAATTTATCTTTTGCTTATTGATATAAAGAATAACAGCAGATATGAAATCCCGTTTCTGAAACGCTATATAACAGGACTTAAAGGGATTAGAAAGTTTAAAGAGCTTGAAGAGAGGTAGCATATGAATACTGCTTTAATAATTGCCGGCGGCAAGGGAAACAGAATGGGACAGGATATCCCCAAACAGTTTATAAATGTGTATGACAAGCCTGTAATCGTTTACACGCTTGAAGCATTTCAAAACCATCCGCTGATTGACTCAATTGCCGTTGTGATTATTGATGGCTGGGAGGAAATGCTCAGGTCATACGCACGACAGTTCGGCATTTCGAAATTAGATATAGTTGTTTCCGGCGGTGTAAATGGTCAGGACTCAATAAGAAACGGCGTTATGGCTATTGCTGAAAATGCCGGTGACAACGATTTAGTGCTTGTTCACGATGCAATCAGACCGATGATTAGCGAAAAAATCATTACCGAAAACATTGAGGTCTGCCGAAAAAAAGGCAATGCAATAACCGTAATTCCCTGTCAGGAGGCAATGCTGCTTTCACCTGACGGCGAGAGCTCAAACGAAAGCATTGCCAGAAGCACGTTGAAGCGAACACAGACTCCTCAGACCTTCTTTGTCAATGAGCTCAAAAGGCTTCACGAGGAGGCTCTTGAGGCAGGCATAACAAATTCAATAGCCTCCTGCACGCTTATGGTTGAAATGGGTCGCCAGGTTTATTTTGCAAACGGCTCTGAAAAAAACATCAAGCTTACAACTACGGATGATTTGGAAATCTTCAAATCACTTTTAAAGCAAAAACATTCTGATTGGATTAAATAATTATGCTTACTGAAAACGAAGTTTTTATTGAAGATATTGAATATATAAAAAACACTATTAATAAGGATATCACTTCAAGCAATTTTCTTATAACAGGTGCCTGCGGTATGATTGGCACAATGCTTTCGTATGCTCTGATTAAGGCAGGTGCAAAAGTTTACGGTGTTGATATAAGCAGCGAGCGTGCAAACGAACGCTTCAGTGAATATATTAATAACGGCAGTTTTGTATTTATTAATTGTGATATAACAAAGCCGTTGCCTTTTGATTTTGATGTTGACTATATTATTCACGCAGCCTCAAATGCATATCCCAAGGCGTTTGAGGTTGATCCCGTGGGAACTATGCTGCAAAACTTTTTCGGTACAAAGTATTTGCTCGACTATGCTGCAGAGAAGAAGGCAAGGTTGTTATATATTTCTACAGGTGAGGTTTACGGTCAATACAGCGGCGAGGATTTTAATGAAAACTCATATGGATGGGTTGATATTCTCAATCCCCGTTCGTGTTATCCATGCTCTAAGAGAGCGGCAGAAACCTTGCTTGCCTCCTATGTTAAGCAATACGGTGCAGATGCATTGACGGTCCGCTTGTCGCATACCTACGGCTTAACTGCAACAGATGCTGATACAAGGGTTTCAACAGAATTTCTCCGCTGTGGCGCGGCAGGCAAAGATATAGTGATGAAAAGCAAGGGCGAACAGGTTCGGTCTTATACATATATTGCGGATTGCGTTGGTGCAGTACTGTTTATTTTGTTTAACGGTGCCTGCGGCGAAGCATATAATGTTGCCTTTGAAAGCGGTATTATTTCAATAAGAGATATGGCAAAGCTGATTGCGAAGCTAAGCGGTGTTGAGGTCAGATTTGAGCTGCCGGACGAGGCTCAGGCTGCCTCCTTTAATCCCGCTTCACGCTCTGTGCTCAATGCGAGCAAGCTCTCTCAATTGGGATATGAAGCACATTATGATATTTATGAAGGAATAAAAAGAACGCTGAGGGCTCTTAAATAGAAATATGAATGAATTAATCAGTGTAATTGTACCTGTTTACAATTCAGAACAGTATCTTGACAGGTGCATCAAATCAATTATCAATCAAACATACAAAAATCTTGAAATACTCCTTGTTGACGATAGCTCGACAGATAATTCAGGTGCAATTTGTGATGCATTTGAAGAAAAAGACTGCAGAATAAAGGTCATTCACAAGGCTAACGAGGGTGTCTCATCATCAAGAAATATGGCACTTGATATAGCCGGCGGTGAATTTTTTGTCTTTGTTGATTCTGATGATTATATTGAAAAAAATTATATTCTGAATCTATATGAAAATATGAGCGAAGATATTGACCTTGTTATCAGCAAGGCTGAAGCGTATAATCCCGACGGCAGCCTTGATCAATACTGGCCGCATAAGCTTGACGAGTCAATTGTGCTTGACACGGATGATATGCGCAATATGCATTGGCGCTATCTCCATTTTTGGGTATGGGGTGTTCTGTACAGAGCAAAGCTTGTAGGATCACTTAGATTTAACACCGATTATTATGTTTGCGAGGATTCGTTATTCTTTTTTTCGATATTCAAAAAATGCAGAAGAGTAAAGTATATTAAGGAAAAGCTTTATTGCTATGTGCTTTATCCGCAGTCGGCTTGCCACGGCAAATTCGATGATAAAAAATTCACTGAATTTTATGCCTGGCAGGATATATGCAGGTTGTTTGAGGAAACTGCATTTTATGAAAAATTCCTCTCAAACTATGTACTTCGCTGCTTTAGAATATATATATCTATGCTTGAGTCAGGGCTATACAATGACACAAGAGGCAGGCAGTTAGTTAAAGAAATAAGAAAAAATTTGAAATATTCTATGAGTCTTGAGGGCTACCCAAATCAGTATAAACGAGATTTCGTTTTGTATTCCGTAACGCCGCTTTGCTTTCACAGACATATATTGAGAATACAGCTCTTTTATAAAAATGTCAGAAGTAAAATCGTAAGGATTATAAAAAAAGGATAAAACGCTGATTCGTGTAATTGTTCCATTCTCACTTGTAAGGCTCAAATATAACTGAATACAGGTGCATATATGAAAAAGAAACTTACACTGCCGCAAATGCAGGCATTACAACTTAATATGGCAAAATCCATTCATAATGTCTGCGAGGCAAACGATATTAAGTATTTTATGGTATCGGGTACATTACTCGGTGCTGTTCGCCACAAGGGCTTTATTCCCTGGGATTATGATATAGACTTCGGAATGCTCAGAGAGGATTATGATAAATTCATATCCATCTGCAAGGCAGGTGCACTGGGTAATAAATTTGTATTAATTAACAATGAAGCATTTGGCGAATTTGAATTTCCAATCACAAGAATTGGTGCCGTCAATACATACAGCTATGATTTTATGAGAGATCATATAAAGGATTGCAAATTTATTTATGTGGACATTATTCCCTTTGACAATGTTCCTGATAATGAAAAAAGCCGAATTGCCCATAAGAAAGAGATAAACCGACTGAGGAAAATCATTTATTACCGCACCGGTTATAAATATAATGGTTTGATTGTCAAGAGAATAGCATCAGTAATCAGATCAAAACTGTTCAGACTGATTTCACTTTCATCATTAATTGACTCATACGATAAACAGCTGAGGCTGTATGATGATACAAAAACCGCTATGTGCGGTGCCTTGGCAGGCAGATATGATTATGACAAAGAGGCAATGCCAAGCGAATATTTTGAAAAAAGAATTCTTATGCCGTTTGAGGATACCTATCTCTGGGGACTTGACCGATACGACGATGTGCTCACTCATTTATACGGCGACTATATGAAGCTTCCCCCCAAGGAAGAGCAGTATGTAAAATTTGATGCATACATTATTGAGGATGAAACAGTTAATTCGTAAGAGGAGATACTTGAATTTATATGAAAAAAGCTAAATTTAAAAATTCATTGAGTTTCAGATATATCATTGTAAGCTTTCTTATGTGTGTGGCAATTTATATTATTACAATAGTCAGTTCTGCCTTCCTGTATTCAAATGCGATTGAAACAAGATATGCCAATCTTTGCAAAACCGTTTCTCATGTTGTGGCAGGCTCATTTGATGCAGACAGCGTTGATATCTGGCTGAAGGGAGAGCATACTCACAGCTATATTCAAGCTACCAACAAGCTTGAAGAACTCAACAATAACATCCCTTATCTGGACTCAATTGCCATATATCAGATGAGAGAGGATGGTATGTATACCATTTATAATACCAAATCAACCCTATTAAGGCGTGATTTGGGCAATGTTGTCAGTTACGATAATAAATGGGATGTTTACAAAGAGGAGTTTTTAGCCGGTGAAAAGGTTGAAAACATATTTGTAAACGGCTATGACGGCAAGGTTCTGACCTACTGTATGCCTATTTTTGATTCAAACGGCAAATGTGCCGCCTATGCCTGCAGCGGCATATCAATGAACACGATTACGGCAGAGCGAACAGGCTTTGTAAAATCCTTTGGTATGGTGCTTTTTGTAATTATAACAGCACTTTATCTGCTCATTTTTGTTTATATCAAAATTAAAATAGTCAACCCGATAAACAGACTGAGCCTCGATATGGAAAATCCCCTCAGAAGGGACTGTATAAATCATATGCGTAAGCTGGCATTCAACAATTATTATTCTGTTTCCGATTTGCAGAAAATTTTAAAGTCGTCAGCCAAAGTGTTTGAGGAAAAAATCGGTATAGACACCCAAAATCATAAGTATCAGAGAGATGTGATTCGCACCTTCGCCTCCGTTATGGGGCGCTCCGACGTTGTTTCAGAGGAGTATAAGGATCATATTGGCGCATATACGAGAATACTTTGTGAAGAGCTTTCAATGGATGAAAAGTTTTCGCAGGAGTTAGACACCGATATGATTAAAATGTTAGAGCTTGCAGCACCGCTTCACGATATAGGTAAGCTTTGCGTGCCTGATGAAATTATATATAAGCCATCAAGTCTTTCAGATGATGAATTTAATATCATTAAAAATCACGTTCAATATGGTGCAGATATTATAGCCAATGTCAAAAAGTCAATGCCGAAAGCAAAGCATCTTGATGTTGCTTATGACATTGCTCTTTATCATCATGAGCACTACGATGGCAGCGGGTATATGGCACAGCTGAGTGGTGAGGATATTCCGCTTGCTGCCAGGATTGTTGCCATAGTTGATACCTTCGATGCCATTGTGCAGAAAAAATGTTATCGTTCAGCAATAAATCCTGAAAAGGCATTTGAAATGATTTCGCAGGACGAAGGACATTTTGACCCTGATATTTTAAAATGCTTTATTCGTATTAAGGATAAAATTATTAAAGAATATAATTCTTAATGTCTGTAGTGAGGGATATATGAAAAGAAAAAAGATAAAAAGCGGCAAATCTCATAGTATGGTAGTCGTGCTGTTTTTGCTGATGACGATTATTATTGATTCGTTGGTAATCGGCGTTGCAGGCTATGTTTATACAAAGGATATAAGAGAAAGCTATTCAAGAATATGCAACGGTACCGCACTTGTTATTGCGTCCTCAGTTGACGGTAATATTGTTGACGAAATGCAGGAAGGCAAGGCTGATCAACAGTATGCTGTACTGAAAAATCAGGTTAAAAACACACTTGAGCAAATACCTAATCTTGAGCATATCTATATTTACGATATGCAGCGTGACGGCATGCACCTGCTTGTTGATACAGATGCAGATTATAGAATCGGCGAAATCATACCTTATCCGTCCCCACTTAAGAAATATAAGGATTTGCTTTGTGACGGCAAAACACCTGATGCGTTTGAAACAAGCTATGACGGTCAGTTTTATATGACCTCGCTTTTGCCTGTTTTTGATTTGAGAGGTAATTGTGTGTGCTATGTGGGCTGCGATATTGATATGGACGAGGCATATGCAAACAGAGCCGATTTCATCAAGCGTCTGGCTGTTATCGTATCTGTGCCGACATTATTGATAGCTTTAAGCACGGCTGTTTTTATTAAAAAACGAATTTTATCGTCAATAGATTGTCTTGATGATTATTTAAAGCTTTACCACAGGCACAACTGAAAGAAGATTAGTATGAAACATTAATCCGATTAAGTTGTCCTCAAAATTCTCGTTATATGCTTTTTTCGGCTACAACAAGGCATATAATTTTTAAATACTGTTTGTAGCCGGAAAGGTTATTGAAATCAGTATGTCTTTAAATGAGAAGAGCAGAACTGAAAATGCAAGGCGAAATGCACTGTTCGCTGTTGCTAAAAAGCTGGTTACACTTGTTCTTGTTTTAATAAGCAGGAGAATTTTCATAAAATACATAGGTATTGAATACCTGGGAATTAACAGCTTGTTTGCCAACGTGCTGACGCTTTTATCCCTGGCTGATTTGGGCATAGGCACGGCAATGAATGTATGCCTTTATAAACCGATTGCCGAAAAGGACACTAAAACGCTGGCCGCAATAATCGGCTATTTCAAAAAAATTTATTGGGCAATAGCAGCAGTTGTAACTGTAGTCGGTCTGGGATTAATTCCGTTTTTGAAGTATATTGTAAATATGGATCAGGATATTCCGCATCTTTATCTGTATTACGTTATAATGATATGCAGAAACGCATTTTCATATCTTTTTGCATATAAGTCTTCTATTATAAACGCAGATCAGAAAAGCTCCACTATTGATAAGGTTGAAATATGGTTTACCTTTACAAAAACTATATTGGAGATAATCGTAATCATTGTATTCAAAAACTTTCTTGCGTACCTTATTATTGATGTTGTCTATGTGGTCACAAGAAATATTATGGTGGCGCATATTGCAAATCATGAATATTCCTTTATTAAAGAAAAGGCTGCGTTAGACGGTGAGGAGAAAAAACGCATACGCTCAAATCTCCTTTCCCTTGCCATATACAAAACATCCTATGTTGCTCTCAACGGCACAGATAACATTCTGATGTCCATTATGATAGGCACTGTTTATGTTGGTATGTATTCCAATTACTATTCCATAGCAAATAATATTGAAGCTATTCTGGGCTTGATATTCATGTCCCTTACGCCAAGTATCGGCAATCTTGTTGCCACCTCAAAAAGCAAGGATATATACCGTGTATTTAATCAGGCGCAAAACGCAAGCTTTTGGATTAGCGGTGTAGTCTGTGCAGGACTGTTATTTTTAATGCAGGATTTTATCACCCTGTGGCTTGGCAAAGACATGCTGCTTGATAAGTATACAGTAGCAGCAATTGTGCTCTATCAATTTTATGCAATCTGTATGCGCCCTGTATGGATTTTCAGAGAAGGCACGGGAATGTACAGGCAGATACGATATATTATGCTTGTCACGGCTGGCGTGAATATAGTGCTGTCGATTGTTCTCGGCAAATATATGGGATTAAGCGGTATATTGTTTGCCACAACCATTGCCAATATGCTTACCTGCTTTTTGTATGAACCGAGAATTCTGTTTAAAAATTTCTTTAATACAAGTCCGGTTATTTACTACAAAAATTATATTATAAATGCCTTACTGACACTTTTAGGTATGGTATTGTGTTATTTTGCACTTAAAAATCTTACCGAGGTCAGCGTAGTAATGTTTATAATCAAGGGTATAATCTGTGTTTTGATTATGAGTGCAATCTATTTTATAAGATATTTCAGAACACCTGACTTTAGAGAACTTGTTAAAAAAGTTCTGTCGCTTATTACAAAAAAACAGGGTTAATACTTTTATATACAGTTATTTACTAATTTTTATTTTATTGGAGAAAACAATATGATATCTGTTATTTTACCTGTATTTAACAGAGAAAAATTTATTGAAGACTGCATTATTTCTGTGTTAAATCAAACGTATATTGATTTTGAATTGCTTGTTGTTGATGATGGCTCAGAAGATTCTACAGTAGAAATTGTTGAGCGTCTTAGGAATAAGGACAGCAGAATAAAATTAATTAAAGCTTCACATAAGGGAGTTTCTTCGGCTCGTAATCTTGCCATTGAAAATTCAAAAGGTGAATATATTTTCTTTATTGACAGCGATGATTATATTCATCCTGATTTGCTTAAAATACTTTCAGCCAAAATGGATGACGAAGAAATAAATATGGCATTTTGCAGATATGCGCAGCTTAATGAGCAGCAAATGAAAAAAGTTATTAATTCGCCTGCACCGACAGTAAATAAAAATCCTCACTTTGAAGAATTCAGTGAGGATGAATTTATGAAGATGATGATTGCGGAAGCCTTTCCTCACATCAATGCCATCGGGGGCAGACTTTTCAGAAAAAGTGTTATTGACGGAATTTTGTTTAATTCGCAGCTCATTTATACTGAAGATACCGTATTTGTATATGAATATGCGCTTCGCAAGGGAAAAACCGCTGTTTGTGACGAGAAGCTGTATTATTATCTTTTTCACAGTGACAACTCCATCCAGAAATGGGAAAACAATTTAGAAAATTTTGAACCATATGTTGAGGCGTTTTATCTGATGTCTGCAAAGGAAGCAGCACGCGGACAATATGATTATGCCCTTCAATGGAACAAAAAAGCATACCTTCGTCTTTGCGAGCACTATCACTTTGCACTCAGAAAAGGCAAATTTCATGCTGCAAATGAAATCAGAAAAAAGCTTATAAGTGAAATAAAACAAACCAAATCTGCAAAATGGCGTAGTCTTTATATGATTTGTTTTATCAGCCCTAAGGCTTTTTTGGCAATGCAATCACTTTATTATTCATTATTCAGAAAGGAATAAAGCTATGTCTAATAAAAACACTGCTTTCACAACAGGACTTGTTTCCATAGTTACTCCCGTTTACAATAATGAAGCTTATTTGGGCGAAATGCTCGATTCTATATTAAATCAAAGCTACAATCATATTCAGATGATTTTGGTCAATGACGGCTCAACTGACGGCACAGCAGAAATCGCCAAACAATATGAGGATAAATTCAAGCAAAGGGGCTTTGAATATATTTTTATTCAGGCAGACCATAAGAGTGCCTCAGCAGCAATAAACAGAGGTCTTGAATATGTTAAGGGTGAATTCTTGATTTGGCCTGACAGTGATGATATTCTCAATAAATATTCCGTTGAAATTCGTGTTGGCTTTTTGAATTCGCATAGCGAGTATAATGCTGTGCGTTCAATCCCCGATTATTTTGATGCCGAAACAGGAGAAGAGGCAAAGCCGAGAGAAAAAATCGACGGCGGCAAAAATGAAAATCTGTTTTGGGACATACTTGAATCCAGGTCATATGTGAGCTGCGGCTGCTATATGTTTAAATCTGCACTGTTTTTCAACATATATCCTAATAGGAAAATACCAGAATATCCTGTGGGTCAGAATTTTCAGATGCTGCTGCCGTATTTGTATCGCTACCCCTGTGCAACAATATCAAAAAAGCTTTACAGGGTCAGAGTTCACGATAACAGCCATTCCGTGCAAAAGCTGAATTTTCTGCAGAGTCTGAAAAAGTTTATGCACTTTGAAGCACTTGTTGACGATATTACCGAAATTTGCGATATACACAACGAAATAGAGCTGCGAAAAATAAATAAATGGAAAATGCACCGCCGCAGAGTTTTTGCGCAAGCCTGGATTAAGCCTCATTTTAACAAGAACGCTGTCGGCAGGCTTATTTTCAGAGGATATCTTCAGGTGCTTCACACCATCAGAAAGAGCAGCCGCTATTTCCGTTACCATCACAGGTCGCAGTCAGCGCGCAATCTTATCAACAAAAAGAGCAGCTGTTCAGGGTGTGAGGCTTGCAGCAATATATGCCCGGTCAATGCGATTGAAATGAGACTTGACAGTGAGGGCTTCACATATCCTTCAATAAATCCTATACTGTGTATCGGCTGCGAGGCTTGCACGGGTGTTTGCCCGATGATTAACAGCCAGCGCCTTGAAAAGAATTGCAAAGGTTTTTATGCTGCAAGGGCATATGATGACGATTTGCGTTATACAAGCTCGTCAGGCGGCATTTTTCCTGTACTGGCCAACTATGTGTTTGACAAAAACGGAGTTGTTTTCGGCGCAGCAATGGAAGAGAGAGGCATTGTAAAGCATATTGCAGTTGATAGTCCTGTGGATATAAAAAAAATCCAGGGCACAAAATATGTTCAAAGTAAAATAGGCAATAGCTACAAACAGATAAAAAAGCTTTTAGAGCGAGATGTTTTTGTAATGTTTGTGGGAACGCCGTGCCAATGCGAAGGGCTGAAATTCTACCTCGGTAAGGAATATGAGAATTTGCTTATTGTTGATTTGATATGTTATGGTGTGCCATCTCTGGGAATATGGAATAAGTATGTTAAGTACCTTGAGAACAAATTTGGCGGCGAAATGACTTCATACTATTTCAGGGATAAACGCAATAAGGACAGAGGTCGCACGATTGCCTGCAATATAAACGGCAAGGAACATACATGGAAACTTAATGATGACACAGACTGCAGTTTATATGTGAGCAAGAGCATCGTCCGGCCGTCCTGCTACGAGTGCAAGTATTGCTACGAAATGCGAAGCAGTGATATCACACTCGGCGATTTCTGGGGAATTGAGGATGTCTATCCTGAACTAAATGACCAAATGGGAACGTCTCTCGTTATCACTCATACCGAAAAGGGTCATAAAATTATTAGTGCTTCACATAATAGTATGGAGTTTTATGAATGCAGTAAACAACAGGCTCAGCAGCCGAGGCTGCAATCTCCTACAGAAAAAAAGAAACACAGACAGTTATATATAAAGCTTTACAGGAATATTCCATTTACAATTTTATTACCTATTATAAATATCTACAGAAGGAGAAAACGAAAAAAATGATAGGGCTGTTAACCTTTTATTGGGCAGATGACTTTGGCGCTATGCTTCAATGCTTTGCACTGAAGGAACATCTCAATACATATGAAAAAACTGTTGTTATTCCATATTTTCCAAAAGAACTTCGCAGCAGATACAGCGTTTTGCACAGAGAGAGCTGGCAAAGTGTGCGTTCAAAGATAGCTGAAATGGTTAAGCCTCCGACTGTGTTCAATACCATAAACAGAAGAATAAAAATGGCGGATTTCAGAAAGCAATATTTCCGCGACACAAACAAAACAATTGCTTTTTCAAGTGAAATTCCACAGTGCTTCAGCGATATTGACACCTATGTTGTCGGCAGCGATCAGGTATGGAATCCCGATATCACCGAGGGCTTTCAGGACGGCTATTTCTGCACATTTAAAAATAATACAAAAAAAGGGACTCGCTTTGTCAGTTATGCCGCAAGTATAGGTATGGATGTGCTCAATGCTGATTGCAATGAATATTTACGCCGCAATTTGCAAAATTTTGATGAGATTTCCGTTCGTGAGGAGGGCTCTATAAAATATCTGTCGCAATTTTGCGAAAAAGAACCGCTTTGCGTACTTGACCCTGTGTTCCTTTTAAGCCGCAGTCAGTGGGAGGAACAAATCAAAAGCAAACCAAAGCACAACGAAAAATATATTTTTGTCTATTGTGCAGAAGAAAACAAACAGCTTATTCGCTATGCCAAAAGGCTCGCGAATGAAAAAGGCTTGAAAATATATGTCTGCGACAATATGTTTAGACAATGGCCGGGTAATATTACCTTGAAAAACGAGGCAAACCCATTTGACACACTTGCCTATTTGAGAGATGCCGAATATGTTGTGACAAACTCTTTTCACGGTCTTGTGACAAGCATTATTTTTGAAAAGAAGTTTGCTGTTTTCTTCCACAGCAAGAGAAATGAACGCCATAAGTCTGTAATCAATACTGCACAGCTTAATTCAAGAGTTGTAACAGATATTGACAATTTTGACATTGATGAAAAAATTGATTACGAAAACTCCAAAACCCTGCTTGATGTCAAAATCAAGGAGTCAAAGGATTTTATACAAAACAAAATTCTAAAAAAAGCATAACCACCATTAAACCGGTGTCGTGTCTATACCCTATAATGGCCGACTATTGGGTTGCTGACTGAAATTCGGTGCTGCAGTTTGACATCGTATTACTGTTTCAACCGTCCGCTCTCAGGATACCCTTCATAAAAAAGGTGTACCCTGATGTGTGCCTTTAACATTTGACAGCATAGTTTTCTATGCTGTTTTTTCTTTTGCTTCAGCTTCTTCAAGCGTCATTCCCTTCTGTTTTGCCCCTCCCTCACTGATATTGTGCTGCTGCAAGTCACTAAAGGAAAACAATGCAATACTCATAGTAGGAAAATCAAAAACGCAAGCAGGCACAGGTAGAAAAATTCCTATGCCTCCGCAATTAGTATATACCTACTGCAACATACATTCTGCACCGACTGCCAAGCTGCAGGTGTACCGTTGAATGTTGCAAAAGAGCTTATGGGACATTCAGACATTTCTATAACAGCAAAAATATATACTCACATGGTAGACGAGGTATTTGAGCAAAACAGAAAAAGATTATTTGAATACGCTAATCAAAAAGAACAAAAAGCAGTGAACGAATAAAAATATAAAAAGTTGGTACTGTAAATTACACAGTACCAACTCTGATAGTTTAAAACATATAAATTTCAATACAAAGTATTACATTTTAATCAGTTTTACCAGTTTCAACTCAAATGGTCTGAAGTTCAGAAAATCATCAGCCGTAACAATCTCATCCTCCATAATATCCGTAACGCCTGACACCTCATATCCGTCAAAGCTTACAGAACATTTCTGAGCACTGTCACTGCAGTTATACAGACGCAAAACTGCGCCTGCATTATCGTCAGAGATTTTTACGGATTCAAGAATGATATTTTCATTATCACACTTGAACGGTGCAAAACTGCTTGAATCACCAATACCATTTACATCAACAAGCTCATTATTAACCTGATAAGCATATTTATATGTATCGGAAGACAGTTTACCGCCGTGCGTATACACTGCAAGTTTCAAGGTATGTTTGCCCTGGTCAACATTTGTTCCCGGCCCTCTGAGCGGACTACGGATCAGGTCAATATCAATCACACTGCCCTTACATCTGTATCCATACTTACAATCATTGATTATGGAAATTCCGTATTTACCATCGCTGATATCAACAAATTTCTGCCCTGAAACTTCATACTGTGCCTTTTCAACGCTGTTATTTTCCGTTGTTGCACGCTTAATATGTCCGAACGGCACATTAAAACTGCATGCATCGCTTATTACAGTAACAGGGAATTCCACACGCATCATCTTATTCTTCTGATGGCAGTCAATGGTCAGATTCATTTCAAGAATTTCACTGTTCTGCATAAGAATATAGCTGCATTTGATTGTGCTTGCACCAAGCTTAAATTCTGCCGTTGCAGTGGCACCGGCACCGTCAAGATTTGTTTTAAATGATATGCATTTTGCATCACGGCAGCTTTTCTGATAATTTATCGGACGGATATCCCAGCAATCACCGATATCTGTATAACTTGAAAATACACCCATTTTTCTGCCACGCTGCACAAACTCACGGTTAAGCGTTTTATCAAACAGAGAAACAATGCAACCGTTTTCAAACTGAACATACAGTTTTTCGTTTTCAATAGTGTTATTTGTTACTTTAACAGTAAATTCCTCTACCTTCTTCATCTGTGATGCAGGAGCAAATCCCATTGCAGGCACATCGGCATAATACCAATCACCATTTATTTTGAAAATACCGCTTTGTGAAAATGAATTCAGATTAAGCAATCCTTTTCCGAAAAGCTGATTTGACAGATTTTCTATGCCTTCATTAAGGCGAGCAAGTATCTTTTCATATCTTGCAACACTTTCATCATACACCCTATCAATTGATGAACCCGGCAGAATATCGTGGAACTGATAAAGCAATACCTCTTTCCATATTTTCTCAAGCTCTTCACCTGAAATCGGAATATCCATATCACGCTCTTTGGCAAGCAGCATAAGGTATTCATAATTCTTAAGCGCAAATTCACACTTGCGGTTATACTTTTTATTTTTGCTCTGTGTTGTGTAAGTTCCCTGATGCCTTTCGAGATACAGTTCACCTATGTGCGTTGGGTAATCGGTTTTTCCGTCATCAAGAATTTTAAAGCTATCCAGTGCTTTTTTAGGTGTTATCTTTGGCATATACGCAAGGTCATTGAATCGGTGCATACGCTCAATATGCTCATATCCGGGCCCTGCTCCACCATCACCTATACCATAAAGCAGCATTGAATTATTGCTGATTGCTCTCTCCTGATAATTCTGCTCTCCGAATTTAAGGCGTGTGCCCTTGATGGGGCTATTATATGTTTCATCAGGCAGCATATGAGCAAATACCTCTGAGCCGTCAGGTGACTGCCATTTGAAGGTATGATATGGAAATTTGTTTACAGTATTCCAGCTCATTTTCTGCGTAAGGAAATACGGCACTCCTGCAAGCTTCATCACCTGCGGCAGACAGGCAGAATAACCAAAGCTGTCAGGCAGCCAAAGTATTTTCATATCCTGTCCAAATTCCTCACGAAAAAACTTTTTGCCGTAATAGAACTGCCTAATCAAACTCTCACCACTGATGAGATTTGAATCCATCTCAACCCAGGTTGCACCCTGCACATCCCAGTTCGGTGTTTTTGCGGCATCAAGCACACGCTCATAAATCTGCGGATAATCCTCCTTTATCCAATCATAAAGCTGAGCCTGTGATGCACCGAAAATATAGTCAGGATATTTCTTAATATTATGCAACTGTGTACTGAAGGTTCGTGCGCCCTTGCGCTTGCTTTCTCGAATAGGCCATTTCCACGCAAGGTCAAGATGTGCGTGACCGACTGCAAAATATTCAAACTGATTTCCGTCATTCTTCTCTTTGAGTAAAGGCTCAATACTTTTGCGTATTTCAGCAGCCTTTTCATCTGTTATATTTTTATATGATGACAGCAGTTCCTTGCACATTTTGAAAATATTTTCCGTATACGCATTACGATTTGTGTCATAAACAGATATCAGCACCTGCAAATCATAGGCAAGCGCGCGGATATTTTCATTGCATACGGCAACACAAGCCTCTTCAACAGCAGCTTTATTTTTCAGATTGCCGAACAAATCATTGGCTGCTGCATCTACCCAGAAATCAATAACACCATTCTCTGAAAAATTATCAACAACCCGTTTAACAGGAAAACCGAGAGAATATTCAAATTCTGACGCAGAACAGGTAATGGACTGCACTGCTGTTCCGTCAGCCCTGCAAATCAATCCTTCGCCACCGAGATTTAAAAGATATACCATTTTTTTGCCGTCAATACTGCTAGGCACTCTACTGGTGATATGAAACCATGCACAGTCAAAATTATGCTCTGCCCACACATCACCAACCTTGATATTTGTCATTTTTCTGCCTGAAAAACGCTCTTCAAACTTCAATGGTTCATTACTTACATAAGCAGCCTCTATATTCAGCTTAGCAACGGGTGTATATGCTTTTTCAAATAAAAATTCAATCATAGCATCGATACACTCTCGGTCTATGATTTTTGAAATATTTAGTCCGTTCTCCTTATGGCTCGTACGGATACGGTCTATTTTATCGGTTACATTAAATATTTTTTGCGTCAATGTTTTCTTCATTATGCATCGGATTAAGCTTCATCCTATTCATCAAGCTTAATCAACCTCCATTTATTTTACAATTATAATATCATAAAAAAGGATTACTGACAATATATCGTTATTCTTTAGATGAAGCCAAAATATGAATACAAATAGTATTGAAGCACTGAACTTGTACTTGCAAAAACGCAGGCTCTGTTTGTCGTTCGAAAATCTCTCACATAAACGCTCTCAATCGCTCCCGGTAGGTTTTGGAAAATCAACAATTTTAGGTTTCTGAAAATCTCACAAAAAATCTCAACAAAACAAAAAAGAAAAAATCGCCCTTAAATCAACAGCAGATTGAGGACGATTTTGGACCATTTACGGCTATTTTGCATAGAAAAAAGGCTTGGAACATCTAAATTCCAAGCCTGTGGCAGAGGTATAAGGATTCGAACCTTAAATGACGGAGTCAGAGTGTAAAAATCACTTTTTGAAACATACCGTTTTAAGCCAAATTTTGAAAACTAAGTCTCTCAAAAATCTCTCAGAAATTGTATCTACAGCCATTATAACTTTTTATCATAAATGGATGAAATATAACTGAATCACTATATTGAATCAACAAGATTTAATAGGAACATCAATTCTATCTCTGGCAACACATACTCCATTCTTTACCAAAAAACATTCTACATAGTGAGGGCCTTTAAAATTTGTGTTTTCCTTTTTTATTTTTGAATTTGTTTTTTCAATATTTCCTCTAATCATATTTCTGCGGATAGCCTCATCTCCAACATTTCTAACCTTCCAATAGATATCATATGGTTCCATGCAATCCGTATCCGCTATTTTAAAAGTTAACCTTTTATCTATAGCTAAATATCCTCCTGTGAATAATATAATTGATAACATTTTATCTCTAAATCCATTTTGACTAACAATACAATCTATTGTCAAAGAATACCTAATATCCACGGAAAATTTATTTTCAATAAATTCTTCTGTATTATCACAGTTGAATTCAAAGGATTTTGATACATATGTAGATGAATCATTGGAATATACAGTTCCAAACAGTTCGCTCAAGGTATCCTCAATTGTTTCGTTTTCAATTGCTTCATTTAACATTTCAAATGCTTTTTTTGCTTTTGAAACAAATTTTCCATTATCAGAATTATAAACTTGTTGATTACTTCCTACAGCATACCAATAGGTTTGATCTTTATTTTGAGATTTTAAGTAATCAAACAGTTGTAATAAAATTTCTGTGTAATCTTCTATACTC
>JAIDEF010000089.1 GCA_029054965.1 Eubacterium sp. | reverse complement strand
GACCATGGCTTACACCATATGCCTGGATATACAGATTTTTTTATAACATAAAAAATAAAAAACAGTTTTTAAAGGAAACTGTTGAACAGATTGATGAAAATTCATCAGCTCTTGCAGAAAAGGAGCTGAAATATTTTGAGGAGATAGGATTGATATGGCATTCTTAATTGTTCTTATTGCAATAATCGCAATACTTATTGTGCTTTTTGTTTCGTGGTTCTTTACAATGAAAGCAAACGGCAAGTGTCCTCTTTGTGCAATAAAAAGATTCACCATGCCCAGAAAAATCACTATGGATATAAGTGAAGAGCCTGACTATGACAATGGTGTTGCACAAACACCGCCTATGGGCTGGTCAAGCTGGAATACTTTCAGAAATCATATTGACCAAGATTTAATTATGGAAACTGCACAGGCTATGGTTGACAGCGGACTTGCTGATGCAGGTTACAAATTCGTTAACCTCGATGACTGCTGGCAAAGCTCATTGCGTGACAGTGACGGAAAGCTGCAGGGCGATTTGGGTACCTTCAGCCGAGGCATTCCTCAGCTTATCAAAGATATCAATTCACTTGGCTTGAAGGTTGGTCTATATTCATCAAACGGTACTCATACCTGCGAGGATTTACCCGCCTCCCTCGGAAAAGAGGACCTGGATGCAAAAACACTTGCATCATGGGGCTGTGAATTTTTTAAATATGATTTCTGCCACAGCAGACCAATAAGCGGAGACTGCCCTGCAATAGAAAAAATTGAACTCAACAGAGTTGACGATGAAGAACAGTTTAATTCCAAACTGGTACTCAAGCCGGAGGATGCTCAGTTCACAGGAAGAGCACGAATTATTAATCTCAGCTCTTTACAGAGTGGCAAGGCTATCGGCTATATAAACCATGGTGCAGGCTCTGCAAGCTTTGAATTCAACAGCCTGCCGCAAGGTGAGTATGCAATGACAATTGTTTTTGCAAAAACCTTCTCAAGACACGAAAGCTATGCACAGGTAAATGTTAACGGAAAGATTCATGAGGTATTCTTCCCCTACGGTAAAGGCTTCAGCGATACAGGACGTGTTCAAATTATCATCAGCTTAATCGGCGGCACAAATAAAATCACACTGCAAAATCCTGTTGCAACTGTTGCTGATTCATCATACATTCAATATAAACGAATGGGATATGCCTTAAAAAATGCCACCAAGCTCTGGGCGGAATATACAAAAACACCTGAAAAACCGATTGTTTTTTCAATCTGCGAATGGGGCACAGCCTGCCCTTGGGATTGGGGCAGCAAGGCCGGAAATATGTGGCGCACTACCCACGATATTTTTGCTAACTGGACCAGTATAATGACAATCTATAAATTTTCAATCAAGCATTACAAATCAACCAGTGCAGGCCACTGGAATGACCCTGATATGCTTGAGGTTGGCAACGGAAAACTCACAGAGGATGAAAACAGAGCACATTTTTCACTCTGGTGTATGATGGCATCACCGCTTATGCTCGGCAATGATATACGCAAATTTGTAGACGGCAGCAATAAGGCAGTTGAAGGTAATTCAACACTTAAAATTGTTACTAACAAGCACCTGATTGCAATTGACCAGGATTCTCTCGGCAAGGCTGCTAAAAAGCTCAGCACTGTATCAGGTGTGGATATTCTTGCAAGACCGCTTGCTAATGGTGATACAGCACTGTGTCTGTTCAACAAAGCCAATGGTACAAAGAGTATAAAATATGACCTTGGCAAGCTTGCAGATGATGAATACCTTGAATTGAAAAAATCAGGCAGCTACCAGGTGCATAACCTGTGGACAGACGAACGAACAACTGACTCGGTCATTACTGCAACTCTTCCTAAGCACAGCGTTAAGGTTTACAGAATTAAAGCAGAATAATAAATTTAAGAAAGCAGTATGGGAATTCCCATACTGCTTATTTTTTTATTGGAACAAATAATTATTTTTCTAAAATATGCCAAGCTGATTTTTGTATATAAGCCGTTAATATGTGCAAAATATTACAGATAAATTAACAATATTTGAGGAGTGCATATTATGAAAGCAACAGGAATTGTAAGGCGTATTGATGACCTTGGAAGAATCGTTATCCCAAAGGAAATCAGACGCTCCTTCAGAATAAAAGAGGGTGATCCTCTTGAAATTTTTACCGATGCAGAGGGCGAGGTTATTTTTAAAAAGTATTCACCAATCGGTGAGCTGTCAAATTTTGCAAACCAGTATGCAGA
>JAIDEF010000088.1 GCA_029054965.1 Eubacterium sp. | reverse complement strand
GGGTTGAACTTATGACTTTGCTGATAAAAGATGCAATATGCTATATTGACGGTAAATTCAAAAAGTCAAGTGTTCTTATCAAGGACGGACTAATCCACAGCCTTGGTGTTTCTATTTCCTTTGGTAATATTGACCGCATTATTGACGCTATGGGGAAGTATTTCTTAATTCCGGGTTTCGTAGATGTTCACACACATCTTAGAGAGCCCGGTTTTTCTTATAAGGAAACTATAAAATCAGGCTCAGCAGCCGGTGCAAGAGCAGGTTATAATGCGCTTTGCACAATGCCGAATCTGAATCCTGCACCCGACTGTGCAGAAAATCTGAAGGTGCAGACGGACATCATCGAAAGAGATGCTGTTATTGATGTGCTGCCATTCGGCACAATCACAAAGGGTCGCAAGGGTGTCGGAGAGATTGTTGATTTTAAATCGATGGCAAATATTGCAGTCGGCTTCAGTGATGACGGAACGGGTGTGCAGACTGACGCACTTATGGAGCAGGCAATGACGGAATGTGCAAAGCTCGGCAAAATAATTTCTGCCCATTGTGAGGTGAATGACTTGCTTAAAGGCGGTTATATCCACGATGGTGAGTATGCACGGATTCATAATCACAAGGGTATTTGTTCTGAAAGCGAGTGGGCACAGATTGAACGAGATTGCCTGCTTGCTGAAAAGACAGGCTGTCAGTATCACGTGTGCCATATTTCAACAAAGGAAAGTGTTGATATTATCCGCCGCGCAAAGGCAAGGGGCGTTAAGGTAACCTGCGAAACAGGACCTCACTACCTTACTATGTGTGATACGGATTTGCAGGAGGACGGCAGATTTAAAATGAATCCTCCGCTCAGGTCTGCAGAGGACAGGCAGGCACTTATTGATGGTGTGCTTGATGGGACTGTTGATGTTATTGCTACTGATCACGCTCCGCATTCTGCTGAAGAAAAAGACAAAGGACTTGAAAAATCAGCAATGGGTGTTGTAGGACTTGAAACTGCCTTTGCAGTACTGTATACTAAGCTTGTAAAAACAGGAATTATTACATTTGAAAAGCTTGTCGAAATAATGTCGGTTAAGCCAAGAGAAATTTTTGGTATAGAGGGCGGCAGAATTGCTGTGGGTGCACCTGCAAATCTCTGTATGCTTGATACCGAAAAGCAGTGGACTGTTAACCCCGACAAATTTGTTACAATGGGCAGGGCAACCCCCTTTAAGGGATGGGAGCTTTACGGTGAAAACCTTTTGACTATATTAAGAGGAGAGATTGTTTATGAAACCATATGATAAAAAAATTGTCCTTGAAAACGGTAAGGAATTTTATGGCTATGGCTTTGGTGCAGACAAAGAGGCGGTTAATGAGCTTGTTTTCAATACCTCAATGGTCGGCTATCAGGAAATTATTTCTGACCCAAGCTACACAGACCAGATGGTTTGTATGACCTATCCGCTTATCGGTAACTATGGTATTACCGACGAGGATTTTGAAACAAGAGTGCCGACAATGGGCGGTCTTATTGTTCGTGAATATAACGATTTGCCATCAAACTTCAGATATACAAAAACACTTTCTGAGGTTCTTGACGAATACGGCATTCCTGCAATCAGCGGTGTTGATACCAGAATGATTACAAGAATTATTCGTGATGAAGGCTCACAGAAGATTTTAATCTGTAATGCAGATGTGCCATATGAGGAAGCGTTGAAAAAGGTTAAGGATTATGTTATTCCTACCGATATGGTGTCACGTGTAAGCTGTAAAAAGCGTTGGTATTCAAGAACACCAAATCATAAGTATGACGTTGTTGCAATAGACTGCGGAATTAAGCATAACATTATCAGAAAGCTTAATGAAAAGGGCTGCAATGTAACTGTTGTGCCATATAATATTACAGCAGAAGAAATTCTGAATATGCGTCCTGACGGTCTGTTCCTTTCAAACGGTCCGGGCAACCCTGAGGATGTACAGACTGTAATTGATGTTGTAAAGGAGCTTAAGGGCAGACTGCCGATTTTCGGTATCTGTCTTGGTCACCAGATGATTTCTCTGGCTCTCGGGGCAAAGACCTTTAAAATGAAATTCGGTCACAGAGGCGGTAATCACCCTGTTAAAAATCTTGAAACAGGCAAGCTCGAAATCACCTCGCAGAACCATTCATACGCAGTAGATGCAAAATCACTTGAAGGTACAGTGCTTACGCTCACACATTTAAATCTACTTGACGATACAGCAGAGGGTGTTAAGAGCGAGGAAAACAAAATCTTCTCAGTTCAGTATCACCCTGAAAGTGCACCCGGTCCTCAGGACAGTGCATACCTGTTTGACAAATTTATTGATTTAATGGAAAAGGAGGCAGACTGATATGCCAAAGAGAACCGATATACATAAAATATTAGTTATAGGCTCAGGTCCCATTGTTATCGGACAGGCTGCCGAGTTTGACTATTCAGGCACACAGGCTTGTCTTGCACTCAGGGAAGAGGGCTATGAGGTTGTACTCATTAACTCAAACCCTGCTACAATTATGACAGATACCGACATTGCAGATAAGGTTTATATGGAGCCTCTTAATCTTGAATATGTTGCACGTATCATTCGTCACGAAAGACCGGATGCTATTCTGCCGTCACTTGGCGGACAGACAGGGCTTAACCTTGCTGTTCAGCTTGCTAAAAAGGGTGTGCTTGAGGAATGTGATGTTGAAATTCTCGGCACAAAATTTGAAGCAATTGAGCGTGCAGAGGACAGAGAGCTTTTCAAGGAGCTTTGCGAAAGTCTTGGTGAGCCTGTTCTCCCCAGTGAAATTGCGGAAAATCTTGAGGACGGATTGGCTGCTGCAAAGCGTATCGGCTTTCCTGTCGTTCTTCGTCCTGCCTTTACTCTTGGCGGTACAGGCGGCGGCTTTGCCGATGATGAAGAAGAGTTTGTTATTATGATGAAAAATGCTCTTGCTCTTTCTCCTGTTCATCAGGTGCTTGTTGAAAAGAGCATCAAGGGCTATAAGGAAATCGAATACGAAGTAATGCGTGACGCTAATGATACTGCAATTACTATCTGTAATATGGAAAATATCGACCCTGTAGGTGTTCATACAGGTGACTCTGTTGTTGTTGCTCCGTCACAGACTCTGACGAACAAAGAGTATCATATGCTGCGTGATTCTGCCCTTAAAATTATCAGAGAGCTTAATATTGAAGGCGGCTGTAATGTTCAGTTCGCTCTTGATCCGCATTCATTCCAGTATTATCTTATTGAGGTTAATCCGAGAGTATCTCGTTCATCGGCTCTTGCGTCAAAGGCTTCAGGCTATCCTATTGCAAGGGTATCAGCCAAGATTTCAGTAGGTATGCACCTTGATGAAATTCCGATTGCCAACACACCTGCATCCTTTGAGCCTACCCTCGACTATGTTGTAACAAAGATTGCACGCTTCCCGTTTGATAAGTTTGCAGATGCCAACAACACACTGAATACCCAGATGAAGGCAACAGGTGAGGTTATGGCAATCGGCAGAACTATGGAGGAAAGCCTTCTTAAAGCTGTTCGTTCACTTGAAACAGGTGTCTGCCACCTTTACAGTAAAAAGTTTGATACCTATACTGAGGACGAGCTTTTAGCATATATAAAAAACGGCACGGATGACAGACTGTTTGCAATTGCTCAGCTTATCCGCCTTGGTGTAGATTTAATCCGAATTTACAATGCCACAAAGATTGATATGTTCTTCCTTGAAAAGTTCAAGAACATTGTTGACTTTGAGTCTGTTCTCAAAGCAAATAACGGTGATATTCAGACACTTAAGGATGCTAAAAAAATCGGTATGAGCGATGAATATATCGGCAGTGTATGGGGCTTATCTCAGGCAGATGTATTCCATCTCCGTAAGGATAACAGCATTTTCCCTGTATACAAAATGATTGATACCTGTGCATCTGAGTTTGACTCCTATGTACCTTATTTCTACTCAACCTATGAGGAAGAGAATGAAAGTATCATTTCAGATAAAAAGAAGATTATTGTTCTCGGCTCAGGTCCTATCCGTATTGGTCAGGGTGTAGAATTTGACTATTCAACTGTTCATGCCATCTGGTCAATTCGTGATGCAGGCTATGAGGCTATTATCATCAACAATAATCCTGAAACCGTTTCAACCGACTACACCACATCAGACAAGCTCTATTTTGAGCCGCTGACTGTTGAGGATGTAATGAATATTATCACCCTTGAAAATCCTGAGGGTATAGTGGTATCTCTCGGCGGACAGACTGCTATCAACCTTGCACCGCCTCTTGATGCACTGGGTGTTCCGATTATCGGCACAGACGTTGCCGCTATCGACAGGGCAGAGAACAGGGACAGCTTTGAAAAGGTTATGGAGGAGCTGGGTATTCCTCAGCCAAAGGGACTTGCCGTTACCGATATTGAAGAGGGTGTGCGTGTTGCCGAACGCATCGTCTATCCTGTTTTGGTTCGTCCGTCCTTTGTTCTCGGCGGTCGTGCAATGCAGATTGTTGCGGGTGAGGAGTCACTTCGTCACTATTTGCAGACAGCAGTTGAAATCAATACAGAGCAGCCTGTTCTGGTTGATAAATATATTATGGGCAAGGAGCTTGAGGTTGACGCAATCTGTGACGGCACAGATGTGTTTATCCCGGGTATTATGGAGCACGTTGAACGCACAGGTGTTCACTCAGGTGACTCAATCTCCGTTTATCCGACCTTCTCAGTTCCGCAGTCAGTTAAGGATAAAATCCTTGATTATACCGTTAAGCTTGGTAAAGCAATCGGTATTATCGGTCTTTATAATATTCAGTTTATAGCTGATGACAATGACGATGTTTTCGTTATTGAGGTTAACCCTCGTTCATCAAGAACAGTTCCGTTCCTTTCAAAGGCAACCTCAACACCTATGGCTCATATTGCCACACAGGTTATCCTTGGTCATTCACTGAAAGAGCAGGGTATTACAGAGGTTTATCCGCAGGAGAAAAAGCGTTGGTATGTTAAAGCACCTGCTTTCTCATTCTCAAAGCTTAAGGGTATGGATACCTATCTTTCACCTGAAATGAAATCAACGGGTGAAGCAATCGGCTATGATAAATCACTGACAAGGGCACTTTATAAGGCAATTCAGGCATCAGGTCTGAATGTAGCTAACTACGGTACGGTGCTTGTTACAATTGCTAATCAGGACAAGCCGAGAGCTTTGCCTCTTATCAAGCGTTTCTATGAGCTTGGATTTAATATTGAGGCTACTGAAGGAACAGCAAAATATCTTAAAGAGCATGGTATAAGAACCCGTGTCCGTGCAAAGCTTACACTTGATGAAAGCGATGAAATTCTTATGGCACTGCGTCAGGGTCATATAGCTTATGTTATCAATACAATTGACATTAATGCAGGTGACTCACATTCAGACGGCAGTGAAATCCGCAGAGCAGCAGTTGAAAATAATGTAACAATGTTTACATCACTTGATACAGTTAAGGTGCTTCTTGATGTCCTTGAGGAAATTACACTTGGTGTATCAACAATTGATGCAGATTAATAAGAGAGAATAAATATGTATAAGCAAAACATTTATAAAATTTTATCTAACAAAAAAATTGCCAAGGATGTTTTTGAAATGGTGCTGGAGGGTGATACGCAGTATATCACCGCTCCCGGCCAGTTCATCAATATTCAGCTTGACGGCAAGTTTTTAAGACGCCCGATATCCGTTTGTGATTATGATGATACCACTGTTACAATCATTTATAAGGTTGTGGGTGAGGGAACTGAAATGATGTCTGCGCTGTCAGCAGGGGAAGCACTTGATGTTTTAACAGGTCTTGGCAATGGCTACGATATTTCGCAGGGTACTAAGCCTATGCTTATCGGCGGCGGTGTCGGTGTTCCTCCTATGTATAACCTATGCAAAAAACTCATTGTAGCAGGTCAGAAGCCTGTTGTTATACTTGGTTTCAATACTAAGGACGAGATTTTTTATGAGGATGAGTTTAAGGCTCTCGGTGCAGAGGTGCGTGTTGCAACCGCCGATGGCTCTTATGGTATAAAAGGCTTTGTAACGGATGCCTTTTCCGATGATTATGATTATTTCTATACCTGCGGTCCTATGCCTATGTTCAGGGCAATTGAAGCGAAGGTGGCAACATCGGGTCAGTATAGCTTTGAGGAGCGTATGGGCTGTGGCTTCGGTGCATGTATGGGCTGCAGCTGCAAAACAAAGTATGGTAATAAAAGAATTTGCAAGGATGGTCCTGTGCTGGTAAGGGAGGAGATTATATGGTAGATTTATCTGTCTGTCTTGCAGGTCTGAATATGGATAATCCTGTTGTTCCTGCATCAGGTACCTTCGGTTTCGGCAAGGAATTTAAGGATTTTTATGATATAAATATTCTCGGCTCTTTTTCATTCAAAGGCACTACCAAGGATGCACGCTTCGGCAATCCAACACCAAGAATTGCAGAATGCACTTCGGGTATGATTAATGCTGTAGGACTTCAGAACCCCGGTGTTCACCACGTTATTGAGCATGAATTGCCTGAAATGAAGGAATATTTCCACAAGCCTGTTATTGCAAATATTTCAGGCTTCAGTGTTGAGGATTATGCCTATACCTGTCAGCTTCTTGATAAGGAGGAGCAGGTCGGTATTTTAGAGGTTAATGTTTCCTGTCCGAATGTTCACGGCGGCGGAATGAGCTTTGGCACATCCCCTGAATGTGCGGCAGAGGTTACAAGGGCAGTTAAGGCTGTCACAACAAAGCCTGTGTTTATCAAGCTTTCACCTAATGTAACGGACATTGTTTCAATTGCAAAGGCTTGTGAGGATGCCGGTGCAGACGGCATCTGCCTTATCAACACAATGCTTGGTATGCGTATTGATTTAAAAAGACGTCAGCCAATTATTGCCAACAAAATGGGCGGCTTCAGCGGTGATGCTATTTTCCCTGTGGCTGTAAGAATGGTTTATCAGGTTGCCAAGGCTTGTAATATTCCTGTTATGGGCTGCGGCGGTGTTTCAAGTGCAAAGGATGTTATTGAAATGATGATGGCAGGTGCAACTGCCGTTCAGGTTGGTGCTGCCAATCTTGTTAATCCGTATGTATGCAAGGATATAATCGAGTCTTTGCCGCAGGAGTGCGAAAAGCTCGGTATAAATAAATTAAGTGATATTATAGGAGTGATTGATTAATGGGTAAGGACGTTATTATTGCTTGCGATTTTTCTTCTGCAGAGGATACATTCAAATTCCTTGATAAGTTCACAGAGGAAAAGCCTTTCGTTAAAATCGGTATGGAGCTTTATTATGCCGAGGGTCCGTCAATCGTTAAGGAGATTAAGAAGAGGGGACACAAGATTTTCCTTGATTTAAAGCTTCACGATATTCCTAATACTGTTAAAAAGTCAATGGCAGTGCTTTCAAGGCTTGATGTTGATATGACTAATCTTCA
>JAIDEF010000087.1 GCA_029054965.1 Eubacterium sp. | reverse complement strand
GAGCAGAACCGCCCCAGATTGAAGAACAGCCTGTTGCGTTAGCAATATACATTCTGTCACCGTAAAGCTGTGTAACAAGCTTTGCGTAAGGTGTTTCACCGCAGCCGGCACAAGCACCTGAGAACTCAAGGTATGGCTTTCTGTACTGAACACCGATTGTTGTGTTATTAACAACCTCAGGCTTAGCATCAACGTCGCAGAGAGCGTCGAATACAGGCTGAGATTTCATCTGTGAAGCGATTGGCTTCATTGTAAGTGACTTAGTAGGACAAACGTTAGCACAAGAGCCGCAGCCTGTACAGTCGAGAGTTGAAACGATAAGCGCATACTTGTAAGGAGCTCTCTTATGGTCAACCATTGGTGCACCCTCAACCTTAGCAGCCTCATCATTTGTAAGACATACAGGACGAATTACAGCATGAGGACAAACCATTGAGCAAAGGTTACACTGAGCACAGGTAGTTGGCTCCCACTCAGGAACAGTGATAGCAATACCTCTCTTCTCAAATGCTGCTGAGCCCTGAGGATAAACACCGTCAGCACAATCAACAAATGTTGAGACAGGAAGGTCATCACCATGTAATCTGCCGACAGGATCAAGAATTTCCTTAACGAATTTCTTCATCTCCGGACGCTCAGTAGGAACAACAAGCTCTGTTGGCTCGTCAACTGCATCCTTCCATGAAGCAGGAACATCGATCTTAACAAGCTCCTTAGAGCCTCTCTCAATACCATTGCAGTTAGCGTTAACGATAGCTTCACCCTTCTTTGAGAATTTCTTAACAACTGCAGCCTTCATAAGCTCAATTGCCTTCTCAACAGGGAGGATATTTGAAATGGTAAAGAATGCTGACTGAAGAATTGTTGATGCTCTGCCCGGAAGACCAACCTCCTCAGCAATCTTAATACCGTTGATTGTGTAGAACTGAATATCGTTTTCAGCAATATACTTCTTCATCTTAGCAGGAAGCTGCTTGTCAAGTTCCTCAGGTGTCCAGATACAGTTAAGAAGGAAAGTACCGCCGGGAACAATATCCTGTACCATATCATATTTAGTTACATAAGAAGGATTATGACATGCAACAAAGTTTGCCTTGTTAATCAGATAGGTTGAAGTAATCGGTGAAGAACCGAAACGAAGGTGAGATACTGTGATACCGCCTGACTTCTTTGAATCATAGAAGAAATAGCCCTGAGCGAACATATCAGTATTATCACCGATAATCTTGATAGAATCCTTATTAGCACCTACTGTACCGTCTGAACCAAGACCCCAGAACTTACAAGAGGTTGTGCCTGCAGGAGTTGTATCAGGTGTTTCGGTAACATCAAGTGAAAGATTTGTAATATCATCATTGATTGAGAGTGTGAATTCCTTCTTAGGCTCTTCTGCATTCATATTATTATAAACAGAGATAATATGAGCAGGGAGAGTATCCTTAGAACCAAGACCATATCTGCCGCCGTAAACCGGAACATTCTCGAACTCTGAATTTTTAAGAGCAGCAACAACATCGAGGAATAAAGGCTCACCAAGTGAACCCGGCTCCTTAGTTCTGTCGATAACTGAAATTGACTTAACGCTCTTTGGCATAACATCAAGCATATGCTTAACTGAGAATGGTCTGTAAAGGTGAACCTTAATCATACCAACCTTCTCACCGCGTGCATTGAGGAAGTCAACTGTTTCCTGAATGGTATCACAAACAGAACCCATAGCAACGATAACTCTTTCAGCATCCTCAGCACCGTAGTAGTTGAAGAGCTTATAGTCTGTGCCAAGCTTCTCGTTAACAGCATTCATATACATTTCTGTAGTAGCAACAGCATCATTATAATACTTGTTACAAGCCTCTCTGTGCTGGAAGAAAATATCACTGTTTTCAGCAGAACCGCGAAGAACAGGTCTTTCAGGATTTAAAGCTCTTGCTCTGAATTCCTGAACATCATCCATATCAACCATTGACTTAAGGTCTTCATAATCCCAGATGTCAATTTTCTGAATTTCATGTGAGGTACGGAAACCGTCAAAGAAATGAAGGAAAGGAACACGGCTCTTTAATGTTGCAAGATGAGCAACTGCACCAAGATCCATAACCTCCTGAACATTAGCTGAGCAAAGCATAGCATAACCTGTCTGACGGCAAGCCATAACGTCTGAATGGTCACCGAAAATGTTAAGTGCGTGAGTTGATACGCAGCGTGCTGATACATGAATAACTGAAGGAATTAACTCACCTGCAATCTTGTACATATTAGGAATCATAAGAAGAAGACCCTGTGATGCAGTATAAGTTGTTGTTAAAGCACCTGCTGAAAGTGAGCCATGAACGGCACCTGCTGCACCTGCTTCTGATTCCATTTCAGCAACCTTAACAGTCTGACCGAAAATGTTTTTTACCCCTCTTGCAGCCATGGCATCGGTTTCCTCAGCCATATTTGATGAAGGAGTAATTGGATAAATTGCGGCAACTTCTGTGAACGCATAACTCACGTGCGCAGCAGCGGTGTTACCGTCCATAGTTTTTTTCTTTCTTGCCATTGAACATCCTCCTAAAGTATAAATATATTAATTAAGAGAAAGCGGAAAAATCCACTTAACCTTAAACATTATAACAC
>JAIDEF010000086.1 GCA_029054965.1 Eubacterium sp. | reverse complement strand
TTTATAGCCGGTACAGTGCTTTTGGTTTTCAAAGGAATGGGTTATCTTGATTTTTTATTTGACCCTGTGATTAAAATGGGCAGACTGTCGATTTGGTCAGTTGTTATTTTTGCTGTGCTGTCATTAATGCCTGTGATTATTGATTTGTTGGAGGATATGAGATGGTTTTATTTAAAACGGAAAATTTGACATTTGCATATCCCAATGAAAAGGAGAATGCACTCAGCAATGTTAATCTTCATATTAACAAGGGTGATTTTGTTATTATAATGGGCAGAACAGGCAGCGGAAAATCGACACTTTTAAAGCTGCTCAATCCTGTTCTTGCTCCCTTTGGTAAAACAGAGGGCGGCATTGAGATTAACACGAAAAAGATAGGCTATGTGGGTCAGAATCCTGATATAACCTTTGTAAGTGAAAATGTACGTTCTGAGTTGGTTTTTGCACTTGAAAATCAAAGAATGAGCAATAATGATATCGCGTTGAGGCTTGGTGAAATTTCATCATTCTTCAACCTTTCTCATCTTCTTGACAGAAATATAAGTACTCTTTCAGGCGGTGAAAAGGCGACAGTGGCAATAGCTGCCGCTATGATAAATAATGCTGATGCGGTTATTCTTGATGAGCCGACAGCGCAGCTTGACAGTAAATCGTCGTATGAGCTTATTAATCTGATTAAAAGAGTTAATGATGAGCTTGGTGTTACAGTGTTAATCACAACACATTTAAGTGACGGACTTATTGATAAGTGCGACAGGCTTGTTGTTCTTGATAATGGCAGTGTGATTTTTGATGATAAGCCTGAAAAGGTTAATGATGAGGTGCTGCCGTTTTATCCGTTGTCAGCACAGCTTTTTGACTGCAGACCGCTTACAGTTAAGAATGCAATACCTTTTGCAGACAGTCTTGGAGAAAAGCCTGCAGAAAGTAGCTCAATTTCCTCGGAAATAGTTAATCTGAAAAATATAACCTTTGCCTATGAAAAAAAGAGCAGAGATATTCTTGACCGACTTGATTTTAAAGCGTATGAAGGCAAAATTCATTGCATAATCGGTGCTAACGGAAGCGGTAAAACAACATTGCTTAAAATAATAGCAGGTATAAAAAAGCCTTACAGCGGTAAGGTTAAAGTAAACGGCAGAGCTGCCTATCTTCCCCAAAATCCGAATTATCTTTTTACAAAGGATACTGTCGGTGATGAAATTGATATTGAAACTGCTGAAAAATTCAGTTTGAACGGCAAACTTAATATGCATCCTTATGA
>JAIDEF010000085.1 GCA_029054965.1 Eubacterium sp. | reverse complement strand
ATAGGTGTATAAGAGACAGGTATTGTGTTGTTTCTGCCGATGCTTCAGCAGGGGTGGACATAACCGAAACGATTGGTCCGACTGCTGTAAGCAAAACAGCAGTTCCGACTATTGACAGTGTTAAAAACAGCGTGAAGGTGTTTCCGACAGCAAGACAGGATTTTTTATTGTCCTTAGCACCCACTGCCGTTCCTATCATTACGGTTGAGCCCATTGCAAGACCGACAATCATAACAGTAATCATATGCATTACCTGGCTGCCGATTGAAACTGATGTTGTGCTGTCGATACCTGCAAACTGACCGATTATGAATAAATCTGCCATGCCGTAAAGTGTCTGCAAAAAATATGAAAGAAAATATGGCAGTGAAAAATATACTATTGTTTTAAAAACACTGCCGCTTGTTAAATCTCTTTTCATTTGTGCTGATTACCTTTGCCCGAAAATTATAAAAAACTGTTTAAATAATCCATAACACACTGCATCTGCGGTGTAACCCATTTGTCACGGTGATAAAGTATCTGTATCCATATGCCTGCTGAGAAATCCGTCAGCTTTATCGGTCTGATTTTTCCGCTGTTAACATAATTCTTTGTGACAAAATCAGGTAAAAAGGATATGCCTGCATCCTGTTCAACTAAATGACATATCAAATCTGTGTCACCGATTTCAAGCAGCGGGTCAAGCTCAACAGATTTTTTGGCTGCATATTCCTCCAATATGCGGCGGTAGCTCATACCCTTTTCTGTTAATATCATAGGAATATTTTTGATTTCATCAAGTGACATTTCATCCTTCAAGGTGAGGGTGCTTTTTGATGCAGCAATCAGACTTGTATTTATTTCGTGCTCTTTAAATATAACATAATTTGTGTCGTATATGTGCTTGTCCAGCGTGAAAACAAGGTCGATATCATTCTGTTTTGCAAGGCGGAACATTTCCTCGGTGCTGGTTGATATGACCTTCAGCTTAATGTTCGGATAAAGCTTGTGGAACGAACTGAAATTATCCCAGAAAATGAAGTGACATAGTGAATCTGCCATGGCAATTCTGACTGTACCGCGGATTTCATTGGTTTCACTTGCCGTTTTTTCGATATCACCTGCAAGTGCAATCATTTTGTGGGCAAGATTTAAAATATCTCTGCCCTTTGGTGTCAGCTTTATGTTGTGGTTAATTCGCTCAAATAAAACTGTATTAAGGTTTTCCTCAAGCTGTTTTATCTGAAAGGATACGGCAGATTGTGTGTATCCCAGCTTTTCCGCCGCCTTGGTGAAGCTGCCTTGTTC
>JAIDEF010000084.1 GCA_029054965.1 Eubacterium sp. | reverse complement strand
AAGCATTCCCGTGCACCTCCCTGCTGCCGTAGCGGCGAAGCTGCTCCAACTCAAGCTCTGCAACAAAAACTCCCTCACTGCCGTCTGCCTGTAAAACACAGGTATCTCGTGAGCCGTCTGTTTCAGGCAAATATGCAACACCATCAAAAACACTTGACGCGCCATTACAGTCTGGAACAGAGGCAGGATAGTTACAGGTTGCAATCGCTGTCATATTCTCATATGCCCTTCCTCTGAGCTGAGAAAGCCTGTTAATCTCCATAGGACAGGCATTCGGCACAAGTATAACCTCTGCTCCCTGCAGCATAAGAATTCTTGCACTTTCAGGGAATTCACGGTCAAAGCAAATCATTGCACCTATCTTTACCTTACCGCAATGCGTATCCAGTTCAGCAGTATAAAAATCGTCGCCTGGTGTCAGATTGCTCTCAACACTGAAATCACAGGTATGTACCTTAGCATAAGTAAATTTATTATTCCCGAATCTATCGAACAGAACAATCGTGTTGCGGGCACTGTCTGAATACTTTTCAAGAAAGGTAATTCCAATAGCCATATCAAGCTCTTTGGCAAGCTTTCCAAAGGCGTTGACAAAATTACTGTCGGCGTCAATCGCTTCAGCAAGCCATTCATTGGCAGAGCGGTCATAAATATTATATCCGTTACTCCACATTTCAGGAAACAGAGCAATATCCGCACCGCTTTTCTTTGCCTTTTTGCAGAACTCAATCCCCTTATTTAAGTTTTCCTCAAGTGAGGAGCAAGGGCTAATCTGCAGCAAAGCTATTTTTAACTTTTTCATTTCTCTCTCCTGTTTATAGTAATTTCTTAAAATAAACCATATTCTTCAGCAAAACACCATTTTCAAATATAGGTCGGTCATAATTATCCGTAAAAAAATTTTCAACCACGTGAGAACGCACAAAGCCGCAGTTTTCATAAAAAGGCACAGTTAACGGGCTGTCACCTGTACCAACCTGTAAAACAGAAAAATCATCTGCATATTCCTTCTCAATATATTCAATCAGCCTTTTGCCGTAGCCCATTTTCTGATAACAAGGGTCTACGGCAATATTCTTTATTTCAAGAACTCCGTTGCCCTCATCTGTAACAACACATTCAGCTTTTATTCCGTTATCATCAAGCACAAACATTGTACCCTTTTCAAGATAACGATCAATCATATTCTCCTGCTCATCCGCTAACAAAAGCAGCGCCAGATATTTTTTCTTATTCTCTTCAATTTCTTTTATCTTCATTTGTCTTTTCTTCTAAAAAATAACCTGCGGTAAGCAATACTATACTTACCGCAGAATTTGGTGGAGGCGATGGGAGTCGAACCCATGTCCAAAATCGCCTTGCCAAGGGCTCTACGAGTGTAGTTTGTCATTTGAGATTCCCCTCAGCTAACGGCGGCAAACAGCCTTTAGCCTACGGTATCCTCTATTACCTGATGAAAGCCGAGGAGCTCAATCATTCATGTTCGCCACTAAGTCGATGCCCTATTCACAGCCGTGGCATTCCGTGATAGGACACAAGCTGCTAATTAAGCAGCAAGAGCAACTGATTTTGTTTTGTCAGTTAATTTTAAGTTGTTACTTTTAAAGTGGTGCAACTCCACTACTCGCTGACCAAGGTTTGACAACCCTGTCGAAAGCCTTTCGCCCCCATATTTAATATCTTTCTTTAAACTCTCTTTCAATGGTTCGGTTGGCAGATTTCTTAGCCTCAACCGCACGCTTATCATAAAGCTTTTTACCTTTACAAAGTCCGATTTCCAGCTTTGCTCTGCCCTTATTGAGATAAAGAGAAAGCGGAACAATCGCAAGACCCTGCTGCTGTGACTGACCGAAAAGCTTCATAATTTCCTTTTTATGAAGGAGCAGCCTTTTTTTACGCATAGGGTCACGGTTAAATCTGTTACCCATTTCGTAGGGTGAAATATGCATACCTATTACAAACATTTCACCGTCATCCACAGAACAAAAGCTATCCTTAAGATTAACCCTGCCGTTGCGGATTGATTTGATTTCAGTACCAAAAAGCTCAATTCCTGCCTCATAGGTATCAAGAACAAAGTAGTCGTGATAGGCTTTTTTATTATTTGCAATTACTTGCTTGTCATTCTTATTCAAGTCTGTCACTCCTTACTTTAAAATTATATCAAGCTCCTGCCCTCCAGTGCACGGGAGAGCGTAACTTCATCGGCATACTCCAAATCAGCACCTACAGGTACACCATAGGCAAGCCTCGAAACCGTAATGCCCATAGGCTTAAGCAGACGGCTGATATACATTGCAGTTGCCTCACCCTCAACTGTAGGATTGGTTGCCATAATAACCTCCTCCACAGTATCATCACTAAGCCTTGCAACAAGCTCTTTAATACGAATTTGATCAGGGCCGATATTATCCATTGGTGAAATCGCACCGTGCAACACGTGGTATGTACCCTTATATTCGTGCGTACGCTCAATGGCCGCTACATCACGAGGGTCTTCCACCACACAGATAACGCTTTTATCCCTGTTGCCGCTTTTGCATATTGGACACAATTCATCATCTGCAAGGTCACAGCAAATCTGACACTGCCTGATTTTTGTATGTGCATCTGTAATAGCTTTGGCGAATTCATTAGCCTCGGCGTCACTGAGTCCGAGCACATAAAATGCCATACGCTGTGCAGTTTTATGACCTATCCCCTGCATACGCTCAAACTGGTCTATTAAATTTTGAAGCGGTGCAAGATTAAAACCCATAACAACCTCAAAAATATATGTTAATTAAATAATTTAATATATTATAAATACAATTATAGAAAATCAGTAGATTTTTTCGTTAGGCAAGGCTTTGGAAAAATTCTGACGACGGGAGCATATATAAATATGTGACCGAGCAGAATTTTGCCAATAACGCAGCATAACGGAAAAAGATACGATTTTTAGAGTCCGGGGATGTTCAGTCCGCCCGTAACCCTTTCCAGCTCACGCTCTGATTCCTCGTCAATCTGACGAACAGCCTCGTTGAAAGCTGCAACAAGCATATCCTCAAGCATTTCAACATCATCAGGGTCAACAACCTCAGGATTCAAGCCGATTGACTTAACCTCATGATTGCCCTTTAATGTGATTTCCACCATACCGCCGCCTGAGGTTACAACATATTCCTTTTCCTCAAGCTCTGCCTTTTTCGCCTCAATATTCTCCTGCATTTTTTGAGCCTGGCGAATCATACTCTGCATATTCTGAGGACCGCCGCCCATTCCCTTTGGTAATCTTGCTTTCATAACATTTTTCTCCTGTATATTATTCAAATTTAATGTTTATATTATTCTGAGCCTGATTGATTAAATCCTCAAGCAAATCTCTTTTTTGCTGAACTGCTGCCTTTTTCTTGGCAATAGCTAATCTTAAATTCCTGCCCGTAAGCTCAAATACAGCCTGCTTAATTGCCTTTGAATGAGTAGGAATTTTTATAAACTCCTTGATTGTGGGGTTAGGGCTGTCAATAACAAAATGCTCTCCCACAATACTTCCGTTTGCACCATTGAGAACACCAAACAGAGCAATATCTGTTTTATGGAGAATATCCATAAGCTCCTCCCACTGGTCGAAATCAACTGACTGACTGGAGACCGGCTCCTGCACTTCCTGTCTTGGAGGAGCAGACTGCACAGGCTCAGGCGGAATTATCGGTGCCGTGTTTTCCTGCACAGGCATTTCTTCCTGCTCAGTCTGTACCTTTTCCTCTGTGGGAGCTATCGTTTCTCTGACAACAGGCTTTTCCTCATTAACAGGCGCTTTAGGAACTTCAATCGCAGCTTTAGGAATGGCAGAAACACCATTTCTTACAGCTCTTTCAAGCTTCGCAATTCTGTCAAGCACTGCAGCATTTCACTCATCAAGCTT
>JAIDEF010000083.1 GCA_029054965.1 Eubacterium sp. | reverse complement strand
CCGCATGCTTGTCAATAAAGTAAAGCTCATTTTCTATTTCAACAATCAGGTAGGTTTTGAATGCCTCACCGATTAATTTAAAATCAATATTTTTGTTATCATTCTCATCGCAGGTTATTGGGCTTTCCTGCACCTCTTCCACAACAGAAGGCTTAACCTCATCAATATGTACTGTTTCAGCCTTGTCCTCATATTCAACATCTAAAGAGTATGACACTCCCGGTGCGTGCAAGGTACTGGTTGAAGACTTCTGAAAAAATTCTTCCCTAGGCCGGATTTTAAAGGACTGCTGAACAGGCGGTTCCTCTTTTTTCTTAAAGAAATCGATTTTAGATGTATAGGTTTGGTTAACCTTTGAAGGGGTATCATAAATCTGTTCAAGCTTTGGTGAAAAATCAGCCTCCTTAACAGACCTGTCAGCCTCAACAGCAGATTTAACACCATAGTAAATCAAATCAAAAATAGGTTTTTCATTGGCAAAGCGCACCTCAATTTTTGCAGGGTGCACATTAACATCAACCAGTGCAGGGTTAAGCTCAATATTCAGCACACACATCGGGAAACGCCCAACCATTATAGAATTTTTATATGCCTGCTCCAAAGCAGCCATGGCAGTTGCCGATTTAACAAGTCGATTATTGATAAAGAAAAACTGCATCGCTCTGCTTTTTCTTGAAGCAGTGGGCTTTGACACATAGCCTGTCACCCTCATATTATCATAGGTATAGTCAACATCAATTAAGCTTTCGCTGACCTCCCTGCCAAAAACCGAATAGATTGCAGATTTCAAGTCACCATTTCCTGATGTAATCAGGGTCTGCTTTCCGTCACGGATAAACCTGAAAGAAATCTCGGGATGAGATATAGCCATTCTGTCGACGATACCTGCAACGGCATTACCCTCGGTAACATCCTTTTTTAAGAATTTCATTCTTGCAGGAGTATTAAAGAAAATATCACGCACAACGATTGTTGTTCCCTTGGGGCAGCCTGCATCGTCAATGGATATTTCCTCACCGCCTGCAATTTCATACCTTGTGCCGACATCCTCGCTGTCAGCCTTCGTTAAAAGCTCAACCTTTGCAACTGCAGAGATTGAAGCCATAGCCTCACCGCGAAAGCCTAAAGTACCAATTGCATTAAGGTCATCAGCACTTGAAATTTTACTTGTAGCGTGAGAAACAAAAACCTTTTTAACCTGTTCCCTTTCAATTCCGCAGCCGTCGTCGGTAATACGAACATAAGTAGAGCCGCCGTTTTTAATTTCAACAGTTATATGCTCTGCACCTGCATCAACGGAATTTTCTATCATTTCCTTAACTATTGAAGAGGGACGCTCAACAACCTCACCTGCTGCAATAAGCTGATATATTTCCTTTGGCAAAATATTAATGGTAGGCATTGTTCCCCCTCCTTTCAATAACTATTCCTTCTTACTATTTTTGGAGCGTTCTGTCAGTACTCCATTCATCTATATTTGAGTCTGCATAATTATTATCGTACATATCATAGCTTGCAGAATGCCATTCTTCCATCATTTGCTTATATGCATCAGTATCGTACATACCTGTTTGCGAAGCATATATATTTGCACCGAAACCAATAACTGCTATAACGATTAAAATAATTGATATAATCTTGCACTTTTTTGATTTGCTTTCATTAACATCGTGAATATCAGCATTTTCCTTTTTTGTTTTGAAATAATAAACAATCACACCAAGCATTCCGAAAAGGAAAATCAAAGAATATGTTGCACTTTTTTCTTTAACACCTCGTGATTTATTGTAATAATATACTGCTAAAGCGGATATTATGCTGAAAACAGCAGTAACAGCACCAACGATCAATACCGGTGTTAAGAATATAAGAAGCTGATTTAACACGTCGTTTGTAATTTCAAACATATTTCTCCTTATTCAAGCTCCTGTGCTTTCTTTTTTAAATCGTACAATGTCTGCATTGCTTCAATAGGCGTCAGGGTGTTGACATCTACTGTTTTTAATATTTCAAATATTTCCTGTCTGCCGTTAGCAGTAAAATTATACTGAATGTCGGCTGTATCCTCTTCAACAATACTGTCCTCAGCCTTAAATTCAATTTTAACTGCGTTTGCCTCAAGGTCTTTCAAAATAACCTTAGCACGCTTAACAACACTGTCGGGCACACCAGCAAGCTTAGCAACCTCGATACCAAAGCTCTGGTCAGCACCTCCGCGCACAATACGTCTTAAGAAAGTAATATCATCTCCGCGCTTTTTAACTGCGATTGAGTAATTCTTGACACCGTCAATCATACCCTCCATTGCAGTAAGCTCATGGTAGTGGGTAGCAAACAAAGCCTTAGCGCCAAGACTTTTCTTTTTGCACACAAATTCAAGCACTGCCCTTGCAATACTCATTCCGTCAAAGGTAGATGTACCCCTGCCGATTTCATCAAGAATAATGAGTGAATCTGATGTGGCATTTTTAAGGATTGTTGAAACCTCGTTCATCTCAACCATAAATGTGGACTGACCTGTTGCCAGATCATCACTTGCACCAACACGAGTGAATATTGCATCAACAATACCAAGGTGAGCACTCCTTGCAGGAACAAATGAGCCAACCTGTGCCAGAAGGCTTATTAAAGCAATCTGCCTCATATAGGTTGATTTACCTGCCATATTAGGACCTGTAATTATTGCACATCGGTTATCCTCCAAATCAAGTGAGGTATCATTAGGCACAAACGGAGCATCATCCAGAAGAGCCTCAACAACAGGATGTCTGCCATCCTTGACATCAATAACACCATCATTTGAGATAGTCGGGCAAACATAGTTATTTGTAAAGGCAACCTCAGCAAGTGAACAAAGCACATCAAGCACTGCAAGTGATTTTGCCGTTTTCTGCAGACGTTCAAGCTGAGCTGAAATATCGTTTCTTACTGCCGAGAACACTTCGTACTCAAGAGCAACACAGCGATCCTTAGCACCGATAATTCTGCCCTCTAAATCTTTAAGTTCCTGAGTTATATATCTCTCACAATTTGTGAGTGTCTGTTTTCTTATGTAGGTTTCAGGCACTAAATCCTTGTAGGAATTTGTAACCTCAATATAGTAGCCGAACACCTTGTTATAGCCAACCTTAAGCTTTGGTATGCCTGTCAGCTCACGCTGCTCGGTTTCAATAGCAGCAATAATACCTGCACCGTCTGTCATTATTGCTTTAAGAGAATCAATCTCCTCATTAAAACCATTTTTAATCATACCGCCCTCACGTACAGAGAAAGGAGGCTCGTCCACAATAGCACGGTCAATTAAATCATAAACATCCTGTAAAAGGTCTATTGAATTATAAATTTCTTTAAGAAGTGCGGTAGAGCATTCTGCAAGATTATTTTTAACAGACGGCAGTCTTTCGATAGTAAACTGCAGTGACTTAAGCTCTTTAGCATTAGCTGTGCCGTAAACTATTCGGGTCATAAGTCTTTCAATATCGTTAACACCTGTTAAGGCTTCACGAACAGCGTCCCTTAACATCGGTGTATCAACAAGCTCTCCAACCGCATTCTGCCTTTTCACAATTTTGGGTATAGACATAAGCGGTCTTTCAATCCATGATTTAATCATTCGCTTGCCCATAGCCGTCTTTGTTTTATCCATAACCCACAAAAGTGAGTGCTTTTTGTCGCCTGTCATCATCGAGCGTGTAAGTTCCAGATTTCTTCTTGCACTGATGTCGAGCTTCATATACTGCTCGTCATCATAAAAATCAATCTCTGACGGAGCCTCAATTTCATTCTTACACTGTGTTTCCTTGAGATAACCGATTACAGCACCGATTGAGCTTACACCCGATTTGCTGTGACCGATACCAAGTGAAGAAATTTCTTCTTTTTTCAGTGTTTCAATTACAAGAGCTGATGCGACTGAAAAATCAAACTTTTCATCGTCAAGCACCTCAACGCTTGCACCGATTCTTTTTGCAAAACTCTCAACCCCTGAAAGATCAAGAACCCCCGAATTGATAATAAGCTCTCTCGGTGAATATGTAGAAAGCTGGTTAATCAGCTTATTTTCAATATCCTCACCATCTAAAACAGTAATATGGAATTCTCCTGTTGATACATCAGCAAAGCATACACCCATATCCTTTTCGCCATAATAGATTGAACAAAGATAGTTATTTGAGCCATCCTCCAACATATTGCCCTCAATGACAGTTCCCGGAGTTATGATTCTTATGACATCTCTTTTGACGAGACCCTTTGTTGTTGCAGGATCCTCCATCTGCTCACAGATTGCAACCTTATAGCCTCGTGACACTAATTTTGCAATATAGTTATCTGCACTGTGGAAGGGCACACCGCACATCGGTGCTCTCTCCTCCTGACCGCAGTCACGTCCTGTTAAAACAAGATCAAGCTCTCTTGATGCAATCTTGGCATCGTCAAAAAACATCTCATAAAAATCACCAAGACGGAAGAACAAAATGGTGTCCTTATATTGACTTTTTATCTGAAAGTACTGCATCATCATAGGTGACAGCTTACCATCATTTTTTGCCATTTTGTTTCCTCCTCTTCGGCAATTCAGTTAATTAAAAATTCAGATTAGTGACATCCGCCGCAGGTGCAGCAATCATGTGTGCAGCCATCCTCTGCCTTTGGAAGCTCGCAGGTTTCTGCATCCTGTCCGTCAAAGAACAAGCCGATCATACCGCTGATATACTGTGCCATCTGCTCCATCTCAGCAGCCGCTGCAGAATAATTTTTCATATTCTCGCCTTCCATAATTTCAGCGTAAAGCTTCTGATATTCTTCCTGAAGCTCAGCGATTCTGTCCTGTGAAGCCTCTTCGCCCTTTTCAGCCTCCTGCTGATATTTGAGTGATAAAAGCTGCATTTCCTGCATCTGCTGCTGAAGCTTTTCGTCACCGTCATTTGCCTTGGCTGCTGCCTGTAAAGCGATGAAACGCTCGTCCTTCTGGATTTCCTTGCCTAATTCTCTTAATGCTGATTCAATGCTCATAATTATTTCTCCTTTACTAATTCTCCCCTCATAACAAAGGTCAGAGGTTCGATAACTTTTATTCTTTGGAAGGTGCCGATAAGGCTTTCGTCACCTTCAAATTCTATAATCAGGTTGCCGTCATTACGGGCAGCAACGTAATTATCGTTTAATTTACCCTTGCCGTAAACATAGCACTTATAGGTTTTGCCCTCGTGGAGTGCCATTTGTGATGCACTGATTTTCTCCTGCAAATCAGTCAGCTCCTTAAACCAGCGTGACTTTTCCTCAGCAGGAACAGGGTCAGGCATTTCTGCCGCAGTGGTTCCCTTTCTTGGTGAATAAATGAAAGTGAAAAGCGAGGTTGCTTTAACTTCTTCAACAAGTGAAAGTGTTTCCTTGAATTCCTCATAGGTTTCACCGGGAAAGCCGACAATAATATCACTTGTGATTGACAGTTCGTCACCCATCAGCTCCTTAGCATAATGAATCAGTGACAGATACTGCTCTCTTGTATAATGTCTGTTCATCGCCTTAAGAACTCTGTCGCTGCCGCTCTGGAACGGCAAATGCAGATGCTGTGCAACCTTGTCACACTCAGCCATCGTTTCAATAAGCTCTTTTGTGCAGTCCTTGGGATGACTTGTCATAAATCGAATTCTGAAATCACCGTCAAGGTCATTCAGTTCTCTTAAAAGCTGTGCAAAGCTGACATAAGGAATTAAATCCTTTCCGTAGGAATTAACATTCTGCCCAAGCAGCGTAATTTCCTTATAGCCTTGCTCTACTAATTCCCTGAATTCGCTGATAATATTTTCCTTGCTGCGGCTTCTTTCTCTGCCCCTTACATAAGGTACTATACAGTATGTACAGAAATTATTGCAGCCATACATAATCGGCAGCCAGGCTTTAGCATCATTATCTCTTTTAACAGGAATTCCCTCAGCAATCGCCCCGTCAAAATCAGGTATTTCAAAAACTCTTTTTCTTCCTGTCAATGCTCTGTACAAAAGCTCCGGCAGGCAATGAATAACGTGAGTACCGAAAACCAAATCAACAAACGGATATGACTGCTTAATCTTGTTTGCAATATGCTCCTGCTGCATCATACAGCCGCAAAGAGCAATAACCGCATCCGGATTTTCACGCTTATAGCTTTTCAGCGAACCGACATTGCCGAACACTCTGTCCTCCGCATGCTCTCTTACAGCACAGGTGTTAAATATAATCAGCTTTGCTTCGAGCCTGTCCTCGGTGAAATCATATCCCATAAGCTCCAGCATACCTTTGATTTTTTCACTGTCGGCAACATTCTGCTGACAACCGTAGGTAATAACACAAGCCTTTGGCTTTTCATCATAGCGTGCAGTGATAACCGAATTCACCTTAACAGTAAACTGCTTTTGCTTTTCAAGCTCGGCTTCACTTATTACCGCTGTTTTTCTGCTGCTGTCGCTCATTTTCTCACCTCGTCAGACTTTTCATCAAACTATATCATTATACGGATAACATTATAACAAATACCATTTATATAATCAATATATAATTTATAAATAATATAATAATTTTAAGCAGAAAATGGCATAGACAATATGCATAAAGAATATTGATTTTTATGCAAAAAAATGATATTATTAGGCTAAAATATACAAAATTTCAGGTGATTTTATGTTAAAGCAAAGAGGTGCAGGCGTACTGCTGCACATAAGCTCAATGCCGTCTGCTTATGGCGTTGGTGTATTTGACAATAATATAAAAAGCTTTATTAATGAAATTGCGGATATGGGCTTTACCTACTGGCAGGTTCTTCCCTTCAATCCGCTGGACGGTGCAAATTCGCCATACTGTTCACCATCAGCATTTGCAGGCAATTACCTTTTTATCGACCCTAAAGGATTGCTGAATATGGGTCTTGTTACTGAAGAAGATGTTAAATGTAATATCTACAACGGCACACCATATACTGCCGACTATGAATTCGCTGCTAAAAAGCGTTTGGAACTTTTGAAAAAGGCATTTTTAAATGTTGATAAAAATCTTGCAAAAAGCATTAAAGCCTTTGAATTGGATAATCCGTGGCTGACAGATTACAGCATTTTTATGGCAGTTAAAGAGGCTGAAAATATGAAACCCTGGTGGGAATGGAACAGTAATCATGCCCACTATTTTGACTGTATTAAGGATATTTATAACTATGAGGAAAGTGCTGCCTTCTGGAAATTTGTGCAGTATATTTTCTATAAGCAATGGAATGAAATCAAGGAATATGCTAACAATAAAGGCATAGCCGTTATCGGTGATATGCCTATTTATGTGGCAATGGACAGTGCTGATGTATGGGCAAATCTGCCAATGTTTTTAATTGATGAAAAAACACTCAAGGTTGAAAAGGTTGCAGGTGTACCTCCTGATTATTTCAGCGAGGACGGACAGCTTTGGGGCAATCCTATTTATGACTGGAAGGCTATGGAAAAGGACAATTTCAGTTGGTGGATTTCACGTCTTGGTCACGCTCTGAAAACCTATGACACTGTAAGGATTGACCATTTCAGAGCCTTTGCGTCTTATTGGCAGGTACCTGCCGACTCGGACACCGCAAAGGTTGGCGAATGGATTGACGGACCTAAAATGAAGCTTTTTGACAAAGTATTTGAGGTTTATCCGGATGCTCCGATTATCGCCGAGGATTTGGGCGTATTCGGTGAGGATGTTGTTCAGCTTTTAGAGGATACAGGCTTCCCCGGAATGAAGGTTGTGCAGTTCGGATTTGACCCTAACAGTGACTCATCACATATGCCACATAATGCTGTTCAAAACAGTATTAATTATGTGGGAACTCACGATAACAACACCATCCTCGGCTGGCTCTGGGAGGCAAGCGAGGATGAACGACGCTTTGCCCTTGACTACGTAGGCTTTACAGGTGACAACTGGGGCGAGGGCGGTTATTACAGTCCCTCCTGCAGAAAGGTTATTGAGTCTGTGTGGAAAAGCGCATCAAACGTCGCAATAATTGCGTTGCAGGATATGTGCGGCTTTGGCAGTGATGCAAGAATGAATATCCCGGGTGTGCCTGAGAAAAACTGGCGTTTCAGAACAACAACAGATACAATAAGAAATATTGATAAAGATTATTTTAAGAAAATCAATTCTCTTTATAGAAGAATGTATCCTGTTTTTGATAAGTAATAAATATAAAAAAGTCACGGACATTGATTGTCCGTGACTTTTTTTATATTAAGT
>JAIDEF010000082.1 GCA_029054965.1 Eubacterium sp. | reverse complement strand
ATATAAGGGTTAACGGCTTTCCTAAAAAAGGAATATGACCTGCAATTGCGATGATACCGATTATAATAAACAGAACCGCAATGAATACAGAAATAATTACTGCAATTTTTTTATTGTTCATTCATTCTGCCCCCTTATAATTATTTTCTAAAAGTATATTACCATATTATTAACCTGCTGTCTATATTATGTACCTTACTTTAAATATTAAAATTTGATGTCAAAATACGAAAATATGTTGAAAATTTGCACAATTAGTAATAATATATAACCATATTAATATGGTGGTATATTTTATGTATTTACTTGAACAGAAAATACTTAGCGAAGGCGAAGTGTATGAAGGCAATATTTTGAAGGTTGACGGATTTCTTAACCATAGGATTGATGTGCCCTTTATGAAAGAGGTTGCCAAGGAATTTCATAGATTATTTATGGAGGACGGCGTTAACAAAATTCTGACTATTGAAGCATCAGGTATAGCTATAGGTGCGTTGGTAGCCGAAGAGTTTGGCTGTCCTTTGGTATTTGCAAAGAAGACAAAAACAAAAAATATTGCCGGTGATGTTTATACTTCAAAGGTTGAATCCTTCACTCACGGCACTACATATGATATTCTGGTTTCAAAGCGTTTTCTTGATAAGAATGATAAAATTCTTATAGTTGATGATTTTCTTGCAGTGGGCAATGCACTGAATGGTCTTATTGAGCTTGTTGAAAAAAGCGGTGCAACGCTTGCCGGCTGCGGTGTTGCAATCGAAAAGGGCTTTCAGCACGGAGGGGACAAGCTTCGTGAAAAGGGAGTTAAGATTGAATCCCTTGCAATTGTTGAAAGTATGGACCACGAGACAGGTCAGGTTTATTTCAGAAAATAATTGTTTTGGTTATTCGGCTTTTGCCTTATAATAAAATTTTTTGTACGGAGGAAAAAGAAATGAAATTTTCAAAGAAAATTGTCGCTGTGCTTTTAGCTGCTCTTTTTGCAATCGGATGCTTTGCAGGCTGCTCAGCAGATAAACCCGCAGATGACAATACAGGCACATCGAATGCTGCTGAAACAAAGGTTAAGGTTGGTTTCATCTATCTTCACGATGAGAACTCAACCTATGACAAGAACTTTCTGGATGCTGCAAAGGCTGCTTGTGAGAAAATGGGTGTTGAAATGGTGAACAAGACCAATATTGAAGAGAACGACTCTTGTAAAGAGGCTGCTCTTGACCTTGTTGACCAGGGATGTAATGTTATTTTTGCTGACAGCTTTGGTCACGAGGACTTTATGATTGAGGCTGCTAAGGCAAATCCCGATGTTCAGTTCTGCCACGCTACAGGTACAAAGGCTCATACTGAAAATCTTCCTAATTTCCACAACGCATTTGCATCAATCTATGAGGGTCGTTATCTTGCAGGTATTGCAGCAGGTATGAAGCTTAATGAAATGATTGAGGCAAAAGAGATTACTGCTGAGCAGGCTAAGATGGGTTATGTTGGTGCACATCCATATGCTGAGGTTAAGTCAGGCTATACATCATTCTATCTTGGTGCTAAGTCAGTTTGCCCTTCAGTTACTATGGAGGTTACATTCACAGGCTCTTGGTATGATGAAACTCTTGAGAAGGAAGCTGCTACAAAGCTTATCTCAAACGGCTGCGTTCTTATCAGTCAGCATGCTGACTCAATGGGTGCACCTACTGCTTGTGAAAAGGCCGGTGTTCCTAACGTATCATACAATGGTTCAACTGTAAGCGCTTGTCCTAACACATTTATTGTATCTTCAAAAATCAACTGGGCTCCATATTTTGAGTATATGATTGACTGTGTTGCTCAGGGTAAGGAAATTGACAAGGACTGGACAGGCACACTTGCTACAGATTCAGTTCAGTTAACAGATATTAATGAAAAAGCTGCTGCAAAGGGCACAAAGGAAGCTATTGAGGCTGCTAAGGCAGACCTTGAATCAGGTAAGGTTCAGGTGTTTGATACTTCTAAATTCACAGTTAAGGGTGAAACCCTTACAACTTATATGGCTGACGTAGATACCGACCCTGAGTTCAAGGGTGATACAGAGGCTATTGCTGATGGTGCATTTAAGGAATCAGCTCATCGTTCAGCTCCATATTTTGATGTTGACATTGACGGAATTACACTTCTGTAAGTAATTTTGTAAAGTTACTATAAAAAACAATAAACTACCGTGGCGGTGAAAACC
>JAIDEF010000081.1 GCA_029054965.1 Eubacterium sp. | reverse complement strand
GTATTGAGAAAATATATTAGCTTATTAGATTCCATACATTATTCAGTTGAAGAGTTAAAAAGAGTACAACAAAGCGATGACCCGTTAACCAATGAAGAACTGAATGAGTTACTTGATGAAGAATTAAGCCGGTCTGTTGATGAAATGGATACTGATGTTGTTGACTTTTTAATAAATGAAATAGATAAAAATTATTTTGGTAATATATTTGAATAGCAAACAAGGGCTCTTATAGAGCTCTTGTTTGCTATTATGCAAAAACAAAATCTATAAGTTGAAAGGAAAACTATGAAAAATAAAACCTGCTGTTTTTCGGGTCACAGAAAAATGTCGGAGGAAAAACCAAAGGTATATAAAAAATTAAATAAGCAAATAAATATTCTTATAAACGAAGGCTATGACACATTTATCTGCGGAGGAGCCTTAGGGTTTGACACACTATGTGCTTTAGCTGTTTTAAAAGCAAAGGACAATAATGAATGTATAAAATTAGTGCTTGCACTGTCTTGTGAAAATCAAACTAAAAGCTGGAAGCAAAATGATATTGATATATACAATTCAATTATTGAAAAAAGCGACAAGGTGATATACACCTCATCGCAGTATTACAATGGTTGTATGCACAGACGCAACAGGTTTATGGTAGATAACAGCTCCTGCTGTATCTGCTATCTGAACGGCTCTTACGGCGGAACGGCTTACACTGTGAAATATGCTGATAGTCAGGGGCTTCGTATTATAAATCTGGCAGAGCATTATGGCACAGATACGGCTGAAGAGGAGGGGATAAAATGAGTGCAGAGGAAACGGAAGGTATTGAGGGGAAGTATAAAACGATTAAAAAGCAGAGGTTTGAGGCGGTTGACAAATTTTCATATATCAGTCTGCTTTCTCAGCGTTTGATTGTTCTTGTGGATTCAACAGATTCGGATTTATATGATTTTGAGAATTTGCTGACCGATATCAGACTGACTGTAGAGGAGCTGAATAATTACTGTGCTGAATACAGTGAAATGCTAGAAAAATTTGTTGAATCGCAAAGGTAATTTACATCAGAATATATTACCGAATGTGATTTTCTGATTATCATAGATTGATTTAATCTGATTTTTTGCTGTTATAAGCTCACTCTCAAGATCGTCGCTTTCATTCTTTGCTAAATCTTTAAGTGATGTGATTGTTACACCTGTATCGTCAAGTGAGCCGTGGTCAATCATCGCAGTTAGATATTGTTGTTTGCTGTCCCAATATTCATCAAGGGTGCTGCAGGTTTCCTCAGCGCCCTTAAAATCATGTTTTTCAACCTGTTCAATGGCACGGTCAATGTAGCTGTTTGCCTGAGAATAGGTTTTATTTATTGTTATCTGTTCAAAGGTACACAACCCGAATGCCAGTGCAAGAAATGCGATTGCTATAAAAAGTCTTTTCATTGCTTCTCCTTTTCAATTAAATAGGTATTGCCGTCATCGTCAATAGTTAAAAGCATAATCCGTTTTGCATCTCTGTTGACAGTTTGGAGCACAAGCTCAATTTCACTGTCCTTAAGCTTATACTCATTAAAGTATTCATTTACAGGCTTTCCGTCAATAACAATTGCCACAGGCATACCCTTTTCTTTTACGGAAAGATTTATGTCAGATGCAGTTATGGGTTGATATTCAGCCTTTGGCAGAACAGATATTGAACCATTGGTTTCAATTACTGCATCCTCAACCTGGCTGATATCAAATATATCCTTTTGTCTTAAGGCATCAACAACATCATCCATTGTGAGGCGGAGCTGTTTAAGCTTTTTCTGGTCAAGCTTGCCCTGTCTTATAATGAATATCGGTCTGCCCTGCAGAAGATTTCTGAACCAAAGGCTTTTCATTGATATAACGCTCATTATTATTTCAAGGCTCACAAACAGCAGAATGGGTACAAGGCAGTTTGCGAGGGGCATTGAGTTTTCCTCAAGTGGTATAACTGCTATTGCGCTTATCAGAATTGTTATAACAAGCTCGTGAGGCTTAAGCTCGCCGACCTGTCTTTTTCCCATAAGTCTTACAGCAATAATTATTACAACATAAATTATTATTGCTCTTATAAAATTTATCGCCATATAATCACCTTTTGTCTGTATTACTATAACATTTTGTGAATAATTTTCTTTATTATGCAAAAATTAATCAAGACGTATAACAATGCTGTTTTTCGGCATTATATTT
>JAIDEF010000080.1 GCA_029054965.1 Eubacterium sp. | reverse complement strand
ATTTTGTAATTGACAGAACGGGTTATTTGTAATAAAATAACTTTGTTAATTTTATAAACAATTAGGAGGATTTTTTATCAATGGGACTTACACTTGCACAAAAATTAATTAAATCCCACCTCGTTGAAGGCGAGATGACCATCGGAACAGAAATCGGTCTTAAAATCGACCAGACACTTACACAGGATGCCACAGGAACAATGGCATACCTTGAATTTGAGGCAATGGGTGTTGACAGAGTAAAAACTGAAAAATCAGTTGCCTACATCGACCACAACACACTTCAGACCGGCTTTGAAAATGCGGATGACCACAGATATATTCAGTCTGTGACAAAAAAGCACGGCATTTATTTCAGCAGACCCGGTAACGGCATCTGCCACCAGGTTCACCTTGAAAGATTCGGTATTCCCGGAAAAACCTTAATCGGCTCTGACAGCCACACACCGACAGGCGGCGGTATCTGTATGCTTGCTATGGGCGCAGGCGGACTTGACGTTGCTGTTGCTATGGGTGGCGGTACATATTATATTCCTATGCCTAAAATGACAAGAATCAATCTTAAAGGCTACTTAAAGCCATGGGTATCAGCAAAGGATGTTATCCTTGAGGTGCTCCGCATTATGAGCGTTAAGGGCGGCGTAGGCAAAATCATCGAATACGGCGGAGAGGGTGTCAAGACCTTATCAGTTCCCGAAAGAGCTACAATCACAAATATGGGTGCCGAGCTCGGTGCCACAACCTCTATCTTCCCTTCTGATGAAATCACACTTGCTTTCTTAAAGGCTCAGGGCAGAGAGGATGACTGGACAGAAATTCAGCCTGATGCTGACGCTGTTTATGATGAGGTTATTGATATTGACCTTTGCTCGCTTACACCAATGGCTGCTTGCCCTCATATGCCAGACCGAGTTAAAACTACTGATGAAATCGGCAAAATCAAGGTTGACCAGGTTGCAATCGGCTCATGCACAAACTCATCTTATGTTGATATGATGAAGGTTGCTGCAATTCTTAAGGGCAAGACAGTTGATCCATCCGTTTCTCTTTGTATAGCACCGGGCTCAAAGCAGGTACTTAATATGCTTGCACTTAATGGGGCTCTTTCAGATATGATTAACGCAGGTGCAAGAATTCTTGAATCAGCTTGCGGTCCATGTATAGGTATGGGTCAGTCACCTAATTCAGCAGGCGTATCACTGAGAACCTTTAACAGAAACTTTGAAGGCCGTTCAGGCACAAAGGATGCAGGTATTTATCTTGTATCGCCTGAGGTTGCTGCTGCATCTGCTCTTACAGGTTACTTAACAGACCCAAGAGAGCTTGGGGATGCTCCTGAAATCACAATGCCTGAAAAGTTCATTGTTAATGATAATATGATTGAAGCTCCTGCAGCTCCTGAAGAAGCTGACAGCGTTGAGGTGCTGCGTGGTCCGAACATCAAGCCTTTCCCAAAAACAGAGCCGCTTCCTGAGGAAATCACTGCAAAAGCAGTTCTTAAGGTTGGTGACAACATCACAACAGACCACATTATGCCTGCAGGTGCTAAGATTTTACCTTACCGTTCAAACATTCCTCACCTTTCACAGTACTGCTTCGCTGTATGTGATGAAAGCTTCCCAGAGAGAATTAAGGCTGAGGGCAAGGGTATCATTATCGGCGGTTCAAACTATGGTCAGGGATCATCAAGAGAGCACGCCGCATTAGTTCCGCTTTACCTTGGCGTTAAGGCTGTTGTTACAAAGAGCTTTGCACGTATTCACGTTGCTAACCTTGTTAACGCAGGTATTCTCCCCTTCACCTTCAAAAATGAAGAGGATTATGACAAGATTAATCAGATGGATGAGCTTGCATTACCGAACATCAAGGACTGCATTGAAAATGACAAGCCTGTAATACTTAAGAATATTACAAGCGGTGAAGAATACGAGCTTGATGCAAGCCACCTTTCAGACAGACAGAGAGCAATGCTTGTTTGCGGCGGTCTTCTTGACTACACAAGAGAGATTAATAAATAAGATTTGATATAATCAAAGGAGATATAATTATGGTTGACGAGAAAAAAGCACTCGACGAAGCTGTTGAAAAATTCCGTTCCTTAATGGAAGCACAGCTTGCAAGAGCAAAAAAGATTAAAGAGGACAAGGATTTCACCGATTATGACGCACTTGATACTATTGTTATCGGTATCTGCGGCGGTGATGGTATCGGTCCTGTTATTACTAAGGAAAGTGAAAGAGTTCTTGCATTCCTTTTAAAGGATGAGGTTGCAAGAGGAAAAGTAGCATTCAAGGAAATCGACGGCTTGACAATTGAAAACAGAGCAGCCTGCAACAAGGCTATCCCTGATGATGTACTTGCAGAGCTCAAGAGCTGTCATGTTATTCTTAAAGGTCCTACAACAACTC
>JAIDEF010000008.1 GCA_029054965.1 Eubacterium sp. | reverse complement strand
TCTGAAACCTTGCCTTCACCGCCCTCCCAAGGGTGGAAGGTGTGATTTTCAAGGCAGGTAAGAGCCTCTTCATATCGGCCATTCAAGTTAAGCAATGCAACATACGCAAGGTAGAGAACATCTCTGCCGTCAAGCAATTCTTTATGTTCCTCAAGCACTCGGAGTCTTTCCTCTATTGATACGCCTGCTTTTGCAGAAAGCTGGTCAAGCTCAAGAAGAAATCTGCTGTTTTCAGGTTCAAGTGCACAGGCTTTTTTGATTGCAGACAATGCCTTTGCACTATCCTTTTGCTTATTATAATATACGATAGAAAGATTGCGATAGGACATTGCAAAATCTGATTTTAAAGAAACTGTTTTCTCCCAGCATTCGGCAGCCTTTTCATACTGCTTTTTATCATAAAGCAGATTACCCAAATAATAGCTTGCCATCGGTGCATTTTCTAAAACAAAAACAGCATTCTCTAAAATAAGCATTTCCTCAACTGTATTCGGGAATATATAATCACTGTTCATTGATTCTGCTTTCAGATAACAGTTCTTCGCATTATCAACATTGTCTGCATTATATTCGGCATAGCCCTTATAATATTCAACAAGCGGATTATCATCTTTACAATTACTTAAAATCTCAATTGCCTTTTCATACAGGCCATACTGCATATAATCAAGGGACAGATTCAGATAATTAAATGTTCTTTCAAGCGGTTTGCCAAGCTGATAAAGTATACCCATAGACAACTTATCCACAGCATAGCATTCTGTTAAGAAATTTGTGTTATCCATACCGAGTATCTGCATAAGCTCCGCCTTGAGCACTCTCGCCTTCATATTATGATAATTTCTTATGAGAGAATGATTGATAAACTCAAATGCTTTTGCATATTCCTGCTTTCGTGTGCAAAGACATGCAAGATGATAAAAGCCCTGTGACTGAGTTTCCGCACTCCAGGTTGCTTTGAAGAAGGCATCATATGCCTTATCAAATTCACCCGAAAGTTCATAGGCAACACCGAGATTGTAATAACACTCGCCGCTGTAAGGATTCGGATTTCTCCAAGTCTGCTTTTCGATTGCCTGCTGAAAATAGCCGATACTTTCTTTAATCTGTCCGTATCTTAAAAGGAGTAAGCCGTAGGTATTGTTCAGGCGAACATCTGTTTTATCTCTTTTCAGTCCTTCAAGGTAATAATCAGCAGGAGAATAGGTTGAATGCCGATACTGCTCTAAATGTTGACCCGCAAGATATAATTCCTCAAGGGATTTAATATTTTCAGGCTTTTCAAGTGCCTTGGCAGGCTCGGGAACAGGCTGCTCAGCTTTTGTATATTTTTTATATTCACATAATAATCTGCCATCACAAGCATAAACACGAATACGATAGTCATTCAAGCCGTCTATCCTGTCAAAAAAGCATTGTACAGGTGAAAGATTTACTGTTTTTGAATAAAGCTCTTTGCCGTCTGAACTTACTTTGATAACAGCATTATCATAAGCACCGGTTGTATAGACCTTTATTTTATTTCCGTCAACACCGATTACTGCATCCTTCGTTGCATTGGACACTCTGCCGACTGTTTTATAAGGCATAAAGTATTGTGTAAATGTCTTTTCCTCCTGTGGTTTGAGCCATGTAAAATCAGGCTGATTATCGGTAAACACACCTGTCATCAGTTCAATATACGGTCCGTCCTCGTCGGTGAGATTCTTATCCCACATTTTACCGAAATCACCGCATCCCCAAGTCCACTGCTTTTTGCCCGGTGAAATGTGATGATCGGCAATATGCAGAAGTCCTGCATCCTTACCCTCATCAAAATTACCGATGAAATCAAAATCGGAGTGAGCCGCCATATAAGAGGTCGGCACTTTAATATTTTTATAGCGTGAAATATCTACACCGGCTGAATAATCATATTTATAATACTCACCTGTAGCTATCGGGAATGTGGAAACATCACGCTTGCCGTGGTCATACACTGCATTTACATCAGGCGGAAATACGGAAAATGTATCCTCATTTACTGCAACAGCAGGATTTGCCCACCATAAAAATGTCTGAGGATAATCAGTTGGATTATAAAGCTGACCTTTTATCTCAATATAGGCTTTATCAGGATAAAGCGTAATTGACGCCATGCCTTTTGTTCCGTACATAATATCTGTTTCACCCACACAGGCAGTTACAGAGCCGTCAGCATTTTCACTGATTGAATAATCAACAGGGCTGAAAGTTGATGGTCTGTGATGCTGCGGCCAATTAAACTCTATACCGCCTGAAATCCAAGGCCCTGCAAGACCGACAAGTGCAGGCTTAATTACATGATTATAATAAACAAAATCATAACCGTTTGTTTTATCGTATGCACGCTGAATTCTTCCGCCAAGCTCAGGTAAAATCATAACATACAGATATTTATTTTCCAAAATAAGAGCCTTATATTCTTTCAGCTCCTTTTCATCATAAATCTTTTCTGTTACAGGGAGAGGATAAACCTTTCCCGTACTGCCCTGATATGCCCTTTTCTCAATAAAAAGCGGGCTTTTTTCAGGCTCTGCAATTTTATATGTAGGTATTTTTATAGTTTCCTCACGAATTTCTGCTTTCATATTACACCTCAAGAATTTAGAAATATTGACCTTATAATAATTTTATTATACAATGAAATAAAAAGGATTTCTTTTGAAAAACTGCTAATTAATTTAGAAATCCTGCTATGAGGTGAAATATGACTGAGCTGCAAATGGGTATTCTTGGCAAATCAAAAATGTTTTTCTACTAAAACTGTCAGAATAAAAACATCTTTTTCTATCCGCTGAGTACGGGCCATTTCTACTGTGACAGTAATTACAGAGTTGAGCGTGATAACTTTGACAGTATTTTAATTACACATATTATCCGCGGCAGTTTTTCTTTTTTAGTGTACGGACAGGAATTAACAATCAAAGCAGGCGAATCGGCTGTTATTGACTGCTTTAATCCGCATATATACTATACAAACGACAGCTTTGAGGCATATTGGCTGCATATAAGCGACAGCAATACGCAGGAAATTTTTGAAGAACTGACAAGCAGATTCGGAAATATTATCAATGCCAACAAATATGTTGAAAAACAGATAACAGATAAAAGAAATTTACAACATAGTCAGAACAAACGAGAATATCAGTGAGCCCAATATGTCATCAAAAATATATAGTTTTATCACAAGCCTGTTTAACGCAAATCAGAATCTGAATCGTGAAAACAATATTGCCGTTACAGCTATTGATTATATCAACAAAAATTATTCAAAAAAGCTTACTGTTGATGATATCGCAAGGTATATCAATCTTAGTCCATCGCAATTTTCAAGGCAATTTAAAAAGCAGATTGGCACATCCCCCTATGATTATCTGCTGAGTGTAAGACTTACAAAAGCAAAAGAGCAAGTCTTTCTACTTGCTCTTTTGTGGTGCAGAAGAAGGGACTTGAACCCTCATGAACTTGCATTCACTAGAACCTGAATCTAGCGCGTCTGCCGATTCCGCCACTTCTGCTTATTCAGTTTGCTCTTATTTTTACACGGCAGAGCATACCGAGGCGGAGCCTACTTTCAGTTAGAAACTTACTTTTCTGCTTAATCCGCATTGCACTGAAATAATCAGCATTAGAATAATAACACAACTTGCTTGAAATGTCAATTAATTATGCTATAATAAATTTTATGAAAAAGATTTTATGTTTATGTTTAAGCTTAATAGCAATTGTATATTCATTATATTATGCAAATCTTGGCGGTTTTGGCGGCAACAGCGGTGCACTGTCAAAAATCGGATTAACACATCCTGTTCTGTTTATTATCTGGGGAATTGTGACGTGCGCTGCTCTGTTCTTCAATCTTACTGTAGGGTATATGAAAACCAAATACAAATTCTATATTCCCCTGCTGATAATTGCTTTAACAGGTATGATATTGACAGTTACCAATGAATTTGACTATTCACAAAAAAGCGAATACCTATTACACTGCATAGGCTCAATGACATTTTCAATTGTTATGGGAATGACTGTATTCTTATTATTTTTACTATCAAAAAATTATATACTGACAATAATAAGCGGTTTGATTTTAATAGGAGATTTAATATTTTTAATAATATTTAAAGAAACAGCAATAATTGAGCTTACACCGATTTTTGCAGGCTACATAATGCTTGGAATACACAATACACGAAGGGAGCGAAAAGCAGTTGAAATTAAATGACAAATTGAAAGCACTTAACTCCTACCCTTTTCATATGCCCGGTCACAAAAGAAACAGTGATTTCGGAATTATAGGTGCTGATATTGACATAACTGAAATTGAAGGTTTTGATAATCTGCACAATGCCGAAGATATTCTTATAGAGCTTGATGAAAGGGTATCAAAAATAATCGGCAGTAAA
>JAIDEF010000079.1 GCA_029054965.1 Eubacterium sp. | reverse complement strand
CAGCAAGCCCGTCACCGGCACAAACAGTAACAAAGCCGTATTCATTTTCAGGCTTGGTAACCACAGGCTCAATAACCTTTTCGCCGTCCTTGACACCTACATCCGCATTCGCATGCTGATAACGCATATTGTCAATTTTTATATTGATAAGCTGTCCGTATTTCAATGCAGCCTGAATAACATTGCCCGGCTCATTTGAATGAACATGTACCTTGATAATGTCACTGTCATCAACCACAACAACACAATCACCGATTGACTCTAAAAATGCTCTAAGCTTTAACGGATCCTTTTCCTTGGCAGTGCTTGATTTTTCAATAAGAAATTCGGAGCAATAGCCAAACTCAATGTCATCACTTGCATCTGCAACAGTCTTTTTTGAAGGGGTTGAAACAGGCGCAACACCGGAGCCATCAATCGGCTGAACAATCACACCATTATGCCATACACTTTCCATACCCTCAAAAACAAGAATTAAGCCCTGACCGCCTGCATCAACAACGCCTGCTTTTTTGAGTACAGGCAACAGTTCGGGGGTTTTTGCAAGTGCTTCTTTAGCTGCCTGCAGTGCTGCAAAAGCAACCTCAAGAGGGTCGTCCTGAATTTTTGCCATCTCCACAGCAGCATCCTTTGCCTCACGAACGACTGTTAAAATAGTTCCCTCAGTCGGCTTCATTACAGCTTTATATGCAGCATCAACACCTTCTTTAAAAGCGTTGGCAATATCATTTGCCCCTGCCTCTTCAATACCCTTAAAGCCCTTTGAAAATCCCCTGAAAATCAGTGAAAGGATTACACCGGAATTACCTCTTGCACCACGCAGAAGTGCGGAGGCACAGCGTGCAGAAGCCTCTTCAATTGTACAGTTATCAGGCAATGCCGCCATTTCCTTGGCAGCAGCACCGATTGTCATACTCATATTTGTACCTGTATCGCCGTCAGGAACAGGGAAAACATTCAAAGCATCAACAGCCTGTCTGCTGTTGGCAATATTATTAGCAGCAGAGATTATAGAATCTCTAAACATTAATCCAGTTATCATCTATACTATCTCCATTACTTACTTAATGCGTCAATATAAACATTGACCTTTGAAACCTTAAGGTCTGTTGCTTCCTCAACAGTGTATCTTACCTTATTAACAATACTTTCAACAATAGTGTTTATATTAACACCATATGAAACTGAAATATGAAGCTCGATAATCAGTTCGCCGTTCATACTTTTAACAATAACACCCTGATCTGAATTATCGTTGGTTATTTTGCTTTTGATTGCATTTTTTATTGTTCTCAGTGCATTTGAATCAACCATTCCGGTTACACCAAAGCAGCTCTGTGCCGTTCTGCCAACAAGATTGGCAAAATAATTATTAGTGATTTCAATGTACCCGTTAGGATTTTCAATCTTAATCATTATTTGACCCCCAATTATATTTTATCAATTATTATCTGTTTCATCATCAACATTAAAATTCCAACTGTCTATGTTGGAAAAATAATTGCCGTAATAACCCTGCATATCACCATTCATTGCTTTAGAATAACATATCATACCCTTTTTGTAAATAAGAGGAATATAAGGCATTTCCTCGTTAAAAGCAAGAATAAACTTACCAAGCTCCTCTTCGCCGTCAAGATATTTTGTATATAGGTCATCGCTTTGCAGTTCTTTATCATCAAAACCATATCTTGCTGCACCCGATGAATCAAAAAACGGATATAAATTCATATCATCACCAAGCTTGATTTCACCGATATATAAATCAAACTCCGTATTTTCAATTTTTCTGATATATTCGGTATAATTAACCTTTTCAACAGTAACACTGAAGCCTACAGCCTCAAGCTGTGATTTAATCAGATTGGCAGCAATTCCTCTGTTTTCATTAAGATTAACCAGTAATCTCAGCTTCAGCTTATCACTGTCATAGCCGCTCTGATTAACCGCCTGTCTGGCAGTTGCCGTATCGGCCTTTGCTTCAAACAGCTTAATATTCTCAATGCTTTTAAAATCAGGATTGAATGGTGACTGAGCAGGCACTGCATAACCCGAATAAGCACTTTCCGCAAGCACCGTTCTGTCAACTGCAAGACTGACTGCACGCCTTATCCTGGCATCAGATGTTATACCTGAATATGAATTTATGCCCAGATAAATAAGATTATTCATAGAAACCGTCTTTTTTGCACAGGACAATCTTTTTGAAATGTCAGCACTCAGATCCCTGAAAGCATAGGATATATTGCCTATATTCACAGCATTGTCAATTGAATCTGCCGCAGCAATATTGACAAGATGTATAGTTGTAATATAAGGATTAAAATCTTCACTTATATTGGCTTTAAGCACGACTCCGTCATCACTGTTCTTATAAACATATCTTCCGCTTCCTATAGGAAATCCGTCCTCATCATCCTTGGTTGAAGCTATAGGATATGTTAAAAGATTAATGGCATACGGATCTGCATACTTAAGATGAAAAACAATTGAATTTCCGCTTATTTCCGCATAGCTTACAGGCTCAAGAGAGTTACCATAGGCATCTGATTTCATAGCAGCATTTGTGGAATAAAGCACATCCGCCGCCGTAATCTTTTCACCATTTGAAAATTCAAGCTGCGGATTAAGATCAACCCTAAGCGTTCTGCTGTCTGTAAAAGCATATCCGGTTGCTATATTTGTTGTTGCCTCATAACCCTCAGTCAAATCAAACAGGCTTTCAAAAACGAGATCAGCAAGTATCTGATTATTCTGAGTTGCTGCTTTAAAAGGGTCAAGACTGTCTGCCTGAGTGTAACTGAGCTTGAATGTACTGTCATCTGTTTTTTTTGCCGAAGTAGGTTCTGCTGCATTCGGCTCATTGCCCTCTTTATTACTGCTGCAGCCGGCTAAACAGGTAACAAGCAGCACAATTGCCGTAACAAAAGCAATTATTCTTTTTTGCATTGCTACCTCCTGATTAAAACCGTATTCACGGTTCTTCCTGTTTTATTATCAACCTCAAACAAGCAGCCCTCCATAACACATGGTCCGTCATCATTTACAAATTTAACAGGCAAGCCGGTTTTAAGCTTTTCAATTATACACTGCGGGCTGACCCCGAGCACACTGTAATATGTGCCTGTCATCCCTAAATCCGTAACATATCCTGTTCCATTTGGTAAAATCTGATTGTCACTTGTTTGCGTATGCGTATGTGTACCGTAAAGAGCCGACACCCTGCCGTCAAGATAAAAGCCCATTGCTCTTTTTTCACTTGTTGCTTCTGCGTGAAAATCAACGATTATTATTTTAACACCCTGGGCATTGATTTCATCAATTATTTTGTCGATAACCGAAAACGGATTTTCGATTGCATCCATATAAACAGCACCCTGCAAATTCACAACGGCTATTCTGCAATAGCCTTTGTCAACAATCATATAGCCCCTGCCGGGTGCACTTATATGATAATTAGCAGGTCTTACTATTGGATTGTCACCGTCAAGGTAATCATAAATTTCTTTTCTTTTCAGACTATGATTGCCAAGAGTGATAACATCTGCCCCGCTGTCAAGAATATGCTTTGCACTCTGTGGTATTACACCATTGCCGACAGCGGAATTTTCGCCATTGGCAATTACAAGATCAATACCAAGCTCTCGTTTTATTTTCGGCAGCTCCTGTCTTAAATAATCACAGCCCTGCTTTGATACGATATCACCGATAGTTAAAATTTTCAATGTTGCACCAATTTCTATATTTATATTTAAATCATTATACTATAAACAAACTTCAAAAACAAGGAATTGACACAATTATTAACACTGTGTTAAAATTGTTGTATCTAAATCTTATTTAACCGATATAATAACAGTATAAGATTTTTGAAAGGTGATATAAAATGAACATTTGCGTATTCGGTGCTGCAAGCAGCGAAATTGATAAAAAATATATTGAAGATGTTGAAATAATGGCGGAAAAGCTTGCCCAAAACGGTCACAGCCTTGTATTCGGTGCAGGAGGACAGGGGCTTATGGGAGCTGCTGCCAGAGGATTTAAAAAAGGCGGTGCAAAAATCACGGGAGTTATACCGACCTTTTTTAAAGAGGCACAGGTAGAAGCAATTTATGAGGAATGTGATGAGCTTATTTACACTGATACTATGAGGGAACGAAAAGCAGTAATGGAAGATAGAGCAGATGCCTTTGTTATTGTCCCCGGCGGTATCGGAACATTTGAAGAGCTTTTTGAAGTATTAACTCTGAAGCAGCTTGGCAGACACAGCAAGCCTATAGCAATATACAACTGCAGAGGATATTATGACAAAATGGAGGCTATGCTCAACACATCAATTGATGAGGGCTTTGTACGCCATACCTGCAGAGAAATATATTCATATGTTGATAATACTGATGAATTAATCAGTTATATTAATGATAATAACCACTGTAATTATACAGTAAGTGAACTGAAAGCGTAAAATTTCACAGCAAAATCCAATATTCAGCACAAAAAGTCAAACTAAGGAAATTATATAATGTTATAATTAACTGTATATTAAATTAAAAGGAGAGGGACTATGAAAGAAAATCTAAGGTATATGCTGAAAAATTGGATAGCATGGGACAAAAAAAGTCTGGCTTATTTTATTATCCGTGTGCCTGCACTTGTTTTGCAGCCGATTATAACAGCATATATTCCAAAGGCAATGATTGATTGCATTGAACAGGGTGTCACAACAGAAAGATTGATTTTAGTTGTGGCACTTTTAAGTTTATTGCTGACACTGACTATATGGATGGACCCCTTTATGAGTGAGCTTGTAAGAGGCGGTGCAAGAATAGTTCGTATGCGATATGCGGTAATGGCATTCAGAAAAAATCTGAGCACAGACTATATCAATATAGAAGATTTAAAAAAGCGTGAAATACAGAAAAGAGCGGAGGATTTTTACAGCGGAAGATGGTCAGGCGGTTCAAATTTCATTGACCGCTGTAATCAGCTTTGCGTTGCAGCCGTTGGTGTAATCACATCATCTGCATTAATTATCAGAATTGACGCAGTTATGATTTTAGTCATACTTGCCACTTGTATCGGTCAGTTTTTCCTGCTTAGAGTGATTAACAAAAAAATCCGGGGAAATCTTGACAACAGAGCCACATTCCGCACCAAATTTGACTATTTCTACAAAAACAGCAAAAACACCTCGGCTGCGAAGGACATAAGACTTTACGGCTTTCAGGATTATTTTATCAAAGCCCTAGCCGATTCTCTTTATCAGATTGAAAAAATCATTTCAAAATACACTCACCAGTGTGCCGCCTTTGATTCCGTAACTGCTGCACTTAATCTTTTAAGAGAAGCAGTAGCTTACATATATCTTGTTTTTCTTGTAACCAGGGGCAGAATAACAGTGTCCGACTTCATATTCTACTTTGGAATTATCACAGGCTTTTCAAACTGGGTTGTTGGTCTTGTCTTTTCATACAGCCAGATTGAAAGAAGCTGTAATGAATGTGCAGCCTACAGAAAATATGTTGAAAGCGAAGACACTGCCGAAGAGGGAAAACAGTTTACCGACAGCAAAATCAAAACAATTGAGCTGAAAAATGTCTGCTACAAATACCCCGCTGCTGAAAATGATACACTTAAAAATATAAATCTTAAATTTACGGGAAATGAAAATATAGCAATAGTAGGTGAAAACGGAGCAGGCAAAACAACGCTGATCAAACTGCTCTGCGGTCTTTACAGTCCCACAGGCGGAGATATTTACATAAATGATACGAAGGCTGACATCCTGTCAAAGGAAAGTCTGTTTGATTTGTTTTCTGCAATTTTCCAGGACTATTATTTCCTGCCAATGACAATAGCACAAAATATCACTGCTGAAATTGACTATGACAAAGAAAAGCTTAATGCCGCACTTGAAAAAGCAGGTATTGCCGATAAAATAAACACGTTAAAAGACAGGGAAAATTCTCTGATGAATAAAGAGGTTTATAAAAATGCTGTTGATTTTTCAGGCGGTGAAAAGCAAAAGCTGCTGCTTGCAAAGGCGGTTTACAAGGATGCCCCCATTCTTATTCTCGATGAACCAACCGCAGCACTCGACCCGATTGCGGAGAATGAGCTTTATTTAAAATACAATGAACTAACAAAGGACAAGCTATCCTTCTTTATCTCGCACAGGTTATCCTCCACACGCTTTTGTGACAGAATTATATTTATTTCCGACGGGCAGATTGCTGAAGAGGGCACACACGACGAGCTTATGGCATTGAAGGGCAAATACTACAAAATGTATCAGCTTCAGAGTTACTATTACAAGGAACAAGGGGTGGCTGTAAATGAATAATTTTAAAATGATTTTTAAGATGTACAGTGAAATCCAACGCCTTGAAAAGCACACCTTGACCACAATGCTTATCAGCTCATTGGTAAAGGCTGTTCGTCCTTTTATAAACATTTATTTCACTTCTAAATTAGTAACATTGCTATCTGCAGGAGCAAGCTTTAAGGAAGTAATACTGCTAATATGCCTTGCACTGACAATTAATTTTGTTCTTTACTTTTTAAATGATTTTCTTGAAAGTTATGAGGACGGCCTGAGTTCTGTTTTATTAGACAGAGAAAGCCGAAAAATGGCAGTTAAGCTCTATAAAACAGAATACGAGAAATTAGAGGACAGTACTTTCAGAGAAATTATTCACAAGCATGAGGAGGCAGGAGCGAGCCGCTGGGCACGTTTTCCCTACTTCGTATGGACAACATCGGTATTTATAAGCGGTGTTTCAACATTAATCATTGCAGTTATTATGATTATGCCGCTCTTAAAAATCGGTTTTAAGACCACAGGTGACGGCTTTTTTGAAAAGCCTGTATTTCTCATAACACTTATTGCTACCATTGCGGTAATGGCCGTTATTATGCTTTTGATTGCAATAAAAATGAACAAATCATATCTTGCCGCAAATGAGGAATATGCTGAGCTTGACAAGTTGTTTTACTCCTTCATTGACATTTTTGCCGATTACAAAACAGGCAAGGAAATCAGAATATACAAGGAACAGGCATTAATCAACCGTATTGCAACAGATAAAATCCTGAATGACGGCGAAAAAACTCTTAAAAAAATCTCAATGAAAACTGCGAAAACCAGTTCCATTGTAGCAATAATGGGAGCTGTTGTTGGCTTTGGAGTATATCTTTTCATAGGAATTAAGGGTCATTTTGGTCTGTTTGATATAGGTAAGCTTGTACTTTACTGCGGCGCTTTTATGCAGATTATCAACGGTGTTATGCAGGTTGCAAACACCCTTGGAAAGTTGGTTGAAATTCTTCCGCTTGCAAGGGTTTATTTCACAATTATCGAATCAGAAAACACTAAAACATATGGTGACAAAGAGCTTGACGAAAACAGGTTTGAAATTGAATTTAAAAATGTTTCGTTCAAATATCCCGGCAGCGATAATTATTCTCTAAAAAACATAAATCTTAAAATCAATAATGGTGAGCACCTTGCTGTTGTCGGAAGAAACGGCAGCGGAAAAACCACATTTATCAAGCTTATGTGCCGACTCTACGATGTTACCGAGGGCGAAATACTGATAAATGGAGTTAACATTAAAAATTACACCGAGAAAAGCATTAACAAACTGTATTCCGTTGTTTTTCAGGATTTTCAGATGTTCTCCCTTCCTGTTTCAGACAACATAAGTGCTGATAATGAATATGACAGGGAAAGAATGCTTGACTGTCTTGAGCAGGCAAATATCAAGGACCGCATTCTAAAAATGCCGAAAAAAGAAAACACTTATTTGTATAAAAATGTCGACAAAGCAGGTGTTGAAATATCAGGAGGAGAAGCTCAGAAGCTTGCACTTGCAAGAGCGCTTTACAAAGACAGCCCTATTGTAATTCTGGACGAGCCTACTGCCGCTCTTGATCCTGTGGCAGAAAATGAAACATATAATCGCTTTAACTCTTTTGTCGAAAATAAAACTGCTATCTATATTTCGCACCGCCTTTCAAGCTGTGTATTCTGCAGCCGAATTGCTGTATTTGACAAGGCAGAGTTAGTGGAAACAGGCACACATTCACAGCTTTTGGAAATTAAAGGAAATTATTCTGAGTTGTGGAATGCCCAGGCCCAATACTACATTTAGTGCCATTAAATAAGCACATATGACTGTTTTTTAATCAGTCGTATGTGCTTGTTTTTATAAGTTCGAAACATTAATCTGTAATTTGGAACTTGACATATACAAGATATAGGTGTATATTATTATATATCTGTCCCTTATACACATGGCCGAGTCCACGAGACCGA
>JAIDEF010000078.1 GCA_029054965.1 Eubacterium sp. | reverse complement strand
TCTTTGTGATGTCCTTTATTTTTTTGCAAATAATATGTTGGGTGATTTTATGAAAAAGTTTATAAGAGTGCTGGATGGATTTTTTGCAGCAGTAATTTTTATTTTTTTTACAATAATAGGTATAGGCAATTATATTCTGCCAAGTAATATTAATACCTATTATGATAAGCCGATAAGCTATGGCAATATTTTTACTTTTACTCTCAGCGAGGATGAGCAGGTTGATTTTCAGCGAAGCCGTCCTGTTTCTGCGGTAGAGGGTGACATTAAGCTTTTCGGTGTAATACCGGTAAAGACAGCAACGCTTAATTATAATCAGGAACAAAGTGTTGCTGTCAGCGGAGAAAGCTTTGGTATAAAGCTCTATACTGATGGTGTAATAGTTGTTGGAACAAGAGATGTTGAGGGTGACAACGGCAAAAGCAATCCTGCCAAGGAGGCGGGACTTGAAAAAGGTGATATTATTGTTAGCATAAATGATATTAAAACAACTACTTCAGATAAGGTTGAAGAAATATTTAATGATAACAACGGAAACCCCTATAGAATTAAGGTAAAGCGCAACGGGAATTATAAGACCTTCAGCTTGACACCGGTCTATTCAAAAAGTGAAGGCTCATACAAGGTAGGTATCTGGGTGCGTGATTCCACTGCCGGTATCGGAACTATAACCTTTTATAATCCTTCAAATAGCTCCTTTGCAGCACTTGGTCATCCTATAACGGATGTTGATACTAATGAAATTATGCCGATTTTAGAGGGTGAAGCAGTTGAGGCAAATGTTACAAAGCTTTACAAAAGCAGCAACGGAGAGGCAGGCTCAATCTGCTGTGATTTTACAAATAACAAAATAGGTTCATTGACCACAAACAGTGTAAGCGGAATTTACGGTAAATATATTTGTAATACCGACAACCGAAGTGAATACAAGGTTGCTTCGGCGCAGGAGGTTGAAAAAGGACAGGCTCAGATTATCTGTACGCTTGACAGCAGCGGACCTCAGCTTTATACAGTTGAGATTGTAAAAGTATCATACCGTGACAGTCAGGAAAAAAATATGGTTATTAAAGTGGTTGATGAAAATCTTATTGCTAAGACAGGTGGTATTGTTCAGGGCATGAGCGGTTCGCCTATTATTCAGAACGGAAAATTAATTGGCGCTTTGACGCACGTTATTGTAGATAATCCCGAAAAAGGCTACGGAATATTTGCCGAAAAAATGCTCGAGGAGTCTAATACTGTCGTATAATTCGCAATGTGAAAAAATAATAAATTAATTTGTGAAAAATACTTGCAAATTTAATTCACAAGTGGTAAAATATGGGAGAATTAAACAAGGGAGGTTTTTCAATGAAAAACAACATTAAGGTGTTAATTGCTGATGATTCGGCACACTTTGGCAGGGAGTGTCAAAAAACACTGAAAACAGCAGGTTATGACGTTATGCTTTGCAAAAAGGATGGTGGCAGGGTTATGTCAATCGTCGACACACAACACATTGATGTTATATTAATGGATGCCTTTATGGCAAATAGTGATGCAATTGATGTGCTGGAGCACATGGAATCGTCCCTTAGTGAAAAACCATTGGTAATTGTACTTTCTTCTATGGATTCACAGGACTTTGAGGAGCAGATAATAAATGCAGGAGCGGATTATTATTTTATTAAACCCGTTAATCCTGAATCGGTTGCAAAAAGAATAATCCGACTTTCAAACTGGAAAAATGAAAAAGCAAGAAAGAGCGGGGATAACGACATTAACGGAGATATTGATGTTGTAATATCTGACATTATGCGTCAGATCGGAGTTCCTGCTCATATTAAAGGCTATCAATATCTCAGAACATCTATAAAGCTGTCGGTTGATGATGCTGAAATGCTTGGCTCAGTGACCAAGCTTTTATATCCCACTGTTGCCAAAATGTATGACACAACTGCTTCAAGAGTTGAAAGAGCAATAAGACATGCGATTGAGGTCGCTTGGGACAGAGGAGATGTTGATGTCCTCTCATCCTATTTTGGTTATACGATTCAGTCCCAGAGAGGAAAACCGACTAATTCAGAGTTTATAGCAATGATTGCTGATAAGCTTAAGCTTTCAATGCGGCCTGGGGCATAGGCAGTTTGTTAGTTGGAATGTCAATACACAGCTGTGTGATTTAAAAAAATAATATAATAAGATTTTATATAAATGATATATAGTGGTGTGAGCAGTAATTCACTGGCTCGCACCACTTTTTTACTTTGTGCAAATTTACAGAATTTTTGATTTGAAATTCGTTAAAACTGCACAATCAAAAAAGTTTCCAAAAATTTAAAAAAACTTTAAAAATTTCCTTGACATTCGCTGTTCTTTTATATATAATAAATGAGCGTGTGAAAGGGCTTATTATATTTATATATAG
>JAIDEF010000077.1 GCA_029054965.1 Eubacterium sp. | reverse complement strand
AAGCTCAACTGTCAGCTTTGAAACTTCCTCATTCGATGAAACAAGGCTTTCCATCTCAGCAGTAACTGATTTAAGCTCTTCTTTTTTGCTTTCAAGCTTAACAGTATTTTCAGCAATAAAATTCTTTTTTTCCTCAATCTGTGCGTCAATAGACTGGTTGGTGTTATCCACATCACCGATGTCATTTTTAAAACGCTCTATGGTTTCATTGTTATGGTTAAGATTAGCCTCAAGCACAGAAGCCTCGCCGTCCTTACGGATAGCCTCATCCTCATATGCCTTTGAGCCAATTCGTATCTGTTCAATTTCAGTATTGATTTTTGCCGTTTTCTCTATAATTTCCTCAATCTCAGCCTCAATCTGAGAAAGCTCTTTTTCACAAACCTCATAGGATGCATTTGTAGCATCTATTTTATGCTCCTGCTCTCTGAGTTCATTAGTGAAACGGTTTATTTTATTCACCCAAACACCGATTTCAAGTGTTTTCTTTTCCTCGCTGAGTTCTAAAAATTTAGCGGCCTTTTCACTCTGCTTTTTTAGAGGTCCAACACGGTTTTCAAGCTCGCCTAAAATATCAAGAAGTCTTACAAGATTTTCCTGTGCCTGGTCAAGCCTTCTTGTAGCATCTGTTCTTTTGTGGCGGAAAAGCGAAATGCCTGCCGCCTCCTCAAAAAGCTCACGTCTGTCCTCATTTTTCTGTGAAATAATTGAGTCAATTTTACCCTGACCAACCATTGAATAGCCGTCAGAGCCAAGACCTGTATCCATAAACAGCTCGTGTATATCACGGCGGCGAACATTTTCACCGTCAATTTTATATTCACTTTCACCCGAACGATAGTAACGTCGGGTAACGGTTACTACCTCATTTCTGTCCTTAAGTGTATGGTCGCTGTTATCAAGCGTTAACTGAACCTGTGCAAAGCCCAGCGCTTTACGTGATGAAGTACCGCCAAAAATAACGTCTTCCATCTTAGAGCCGCGCAGTGATTTTGAACTGGTTTCACCAAGCACCCAGCGAACAGCATCTGAAATATTACTTTTGCCTGAGCCGTTAGGACCTACTACCGCAGTAATACCCTTGCCGAAATTAAGCTCGGTTTTATCAGGAAAGGACTTAAAGCCCTGCATTTCAAGTGTTCTTAAAACCATTATTTAATCCTCAATTCGTCTATTGCCATACCATTATCGGTAATAATTTTTACGTTATATCCCCTTTCCATAAGGAGATAGATATTGCTCTTGTTATTGCCCTTAAGCTTTGACAGTGACCTCGGATTAACAAAAACCTGATAATCACCCGGGGGCAGAGCAAGTATTTTTTCAACAAGCATTCTTGATTTTACAAGCTCACCGAAGCTGTCGTGAAATCCTCCTGCAAGCATATTTCTTTTAATATCCTCGCTTGAATGAAGTCCGAGGCGGATAATCTTAATTCCTGCCTTTTCAAACATAGGCACAAGCCTTGCACAAAGCTCTGCTGAATCATCTGCGTTAAGCGGCTTGTACACCTCATTATTATAAAGCTCCGCTAAATATGTATCCTTTAAAACTACAGTAGGATAAATTCTTACTGTTTCGGGCTTTAAATCAATTATTTTCTGTGCTGTTTGAATTGCCTTTTCGCAGGTATCCATATAAAGACCTGTCATCATCTGGAGTCCAAGCTCAAAGCCATAATCCTTAATCAGCCTTGATGCCTTAACAACATCCACAGCAGTATGACCGCGTCTGTTGGCAATCAACACCTCATCATCCATACTCTGTGCACCAAGCTCAATGCTTGTTACACCATATTCTTTCAATATCTCTAAAACCTCACCGTCAATACAATCAGGTCTTGTGGAAATGCGTATTCCCTTAACTCTGCCGTCCTTGACATATGGGCTTGCAGCACTCAAGAGTGAAATCATATATCCACGCTCAATGGCAGTAAATGAGCCGCCAAAAAAAGCTATTTCATATTCAAAATTTTTCTTTTTCAGTGCAGTTTCAACTGCATTTATAACATCCTCGGCTGTTGGTGCCTTTGTCTGCCCTGTAATCGTTTTCTGATTACAGAAGGAGCACTGACACGGACAGCCCTGATGAGGAACAAAAATACTTATATTACCCTTTTTCATACAACACCCATTAACTTTAAAGCTTCCTTTGCTGCAGCCTGTTCTGCTGCACGCTTTGTTCTTCCCTTGCCCTTGCCGAGCACATTTGAATTGAGATGTACCTCCATCTCAAAGGTTTTATCGTGATCAGGACCGCTTTCGCCAATTAAAACATAAGTTGCGTTTTCGCCCGGATTCTGCTGTAAAACCTCCTGCAATGTTGTTTTATAATCAA
>JAIDEF010000076.1 GCA_029054965.1 Eubacterium sp. | reverse complement strand
TTCATATATTAACACTCCTCTCATAATATTCCATCTATAATTTGATGATATCACATTATTCCGGTAAAATCAAATTCAGGAATAAAATCACTGTCTGCCGATTCAAGCTCCTGTAAAAACAGTTTTTCAAAGTCATTTTCAACGGCAAAATCCACAACCTTGTCATATTCACGCTGAGTGATTTTGCGTTTAAGCTCAGGTGTATCATCAAGCTTTCCGCAAGGAGTATACTGTGCCATAAGCGACACATATGTATCAGACAGATTTCCTTTTATCCACTTCAGTATCTCAATTGAGGAATTTGTGTTCTGCGGTAAAATCAGATGGCGAACAATAAGACCGCTTCTCATAATTCCGTCATTGTCAAAGCTGTCACTGACCTGACGGCGCATTTCCAAAATTGCTTTTGAAGCCCGTTCAAAATAATCATCGGCTTTTGAATACAGCAAGGATTTATCATTTCTTATATATTTCAAATCAGGCAGATAAACATTAATTAATCCGTCAAGAGTTTTCAAGGTGTTCACATCCTCGTAACCGCTGCTGTTATAAACAACAGGTACAGGACTTTTCCACTTAGACAGGACATCAGCAAGACGCCCTGCATAATGGGTAGGATTAACAAGGTTGATATTATTTGCACCCTGTTCAATAAGCTCCTCAAATATTTCAATCAGTCTATCGTCACTGATTTCCACACCCTTATTTTCTCTGCTGATTTCATAGTTTTGACAATATACGCATCTAAGATTACAACCGCTGAAAAACACAGTGCCACTGCCATTCTCACCACTGATACAAGGCTCCTCCCAATAGTGAAGTGCAGCCCTTGCAACGCGAAACTTATCAGGACTATGACAAAAACCAACAGCTCTACTTCTGTCAGTATTACATTTTCTTGGGCAAATTGAACATATCATAACAGTGCCTTATAAATATCTCCCTTTTTAAATGGGGTCTGTGCCGCAATTTCCTTGGCTGCGCTGTTAACAGACATTCCCTTTTCAACAAGTGCCTTCGCCATATTAACTGCATCATCAAGAGTAATTTCAGAAAGCTGCTCAGCCTTTTTGCCCTCAATAATCAGAACAATTTCACCCTTTATACCGCCATTTGAATAAACCACCGCAGCTTCCTTCAAGGTAGTTCTTATAACCTGCTCATGCATTTTTGTTATTTCACGCACAATTGCAAGCACTCTGTCCCCTAATACATTATATAAATCCTTCAAGGTATTTGACAGCTTGTGGGGGGCTTCATAAAATATCAAGGTACGTTTTTCATCCTTGATTTCCTCTAAATGCTCACGTCTTGATTTTTTATTAACAGACAAAAAACCCTCAAAGGTAAAGCGACCGCTTGGCATACCTGATATAGCAAGTGCCGTTGCAAATGCCGTAGGACCCGGAACAGATTCTACTTCTATACCCATTTCATGGCAAAGCTTAACCAAATCCTCACCGGGGTCACTGATAGCAGGCATACCTGCATCTGTTACAATTGCACAGCTTTCACCGTTTGCAATACGTGTGCAGATGATTTCACCTCGTTCACGCTTGTTATGCTCAAAATATGAAACCATTTCTTTTTTTATATTAAAATGTGTCAGGAGCTTCATTGTTACTCTTGTATCCTCTGCCGCAATAAAATCGACACTGTCAAGCACATCAACCGCTCTCGGTGAAAGATCACCAAGATTACCGATAGGAGTACCGACTACATATAGCTTACCGCTCATTTATCATACCCATCAGCATAAGAGCCATAGATTTCAAGCATTTCATCCGTAAACTTTCCGTTGTCTTTTTTTATGACAAGCTGAGGCTCTACCCTTAAAAACGGTTTAGCACCCTTTTGACCCTGTACTAAAAACAGGAAGGGCTGTTCCCCTGACTTGTCCTGAACAAAACGCAGCCTCTTCGGCTCAAGCTTATACCTTCTCATTATTTCAAGTGTGTCAACTAACCTTTCGGGTCTGTGACACATACAAAATCTTCCGCTGTATTTCAAGAGATATGCTCCTGCCTTAACAGCATCCTCAATGTTGCAGCAAACCTCGTGGCGTGCAATCCTTGCACTCTCACCAAGCGATTCAATCCCTGTACCAATCGGCTTATACGGCGGATTCATTGTAACAAGAGAAAACGCCTCCGCTCCAAACACCTTATTGATTTCCCTCAAATCACAATTATACGCCTTAATTCTGTCAGCCAGATGATTAATTTCAATGGAATGACTGACCTGTTCAAAGGCATTTTGCTGAATATCCAAGCAAGACACATTATTAATTTTGCTGTCCCTGAGCCACAAAAAAGGAATAATGCCACAGCCTGTCCCCATATCAAGAGCCTTGTCCCTTGCCTTAATTTTTGCAAAATGGGAAAGTATAACTGCATCAGTTCCAAAGGTGTGGTCAGATGAAACAGCTATTTTTATTTCATCACTTAATCTTTCATAATTATACATAGGTTTATTATACCAAATCGAAATGTTCATATCAAGATTTATAACAAAAAAGGAACGATATAATATCGTTCCTTTTATAAATATGAAATATCAATTACTGTTTTGCACCATTGTCAAACATTTCGAGAGCTTTAACAGAAACTGCAAAACAGTCTGCAAGTCCTTCAAGGTTCATATTATCATATGTATCACGGCGGGTATGGTAATAATCCTCTAACTTATGGTTAAGACCTGTAATACCTGTTGAACGGAAGCCGGCCTGTGCAAAGGCAGCGTTATCTGTTGCACCGCCGAGTGGTGGCACCCATCCCTTAATACAGTGAACATTAAGCTCCTGAGCAGCTTCCATAAATAAGTCAGAAACATCCTTATCTGCCTTAACAGTACCGTTAAGATCACGATAATTTGTCATAAGATATTTCGGATCATGAATTGTGTCATATGAGAAGAAGAAAGTCGGAACATCCTGATACTCACCCTTATGAGCCTCGCACCAAGCCTTTGAACCGCGAAGACCTGCTTCCTCTGAACCAGTAAGAACAACACCAATCTCTGTATTTTCAAAAGTAATGCCTGCATCCTGAAGTGCCTTCATAACTGCAATACCCATATAACAGCCTGAAAGATTATCGTTAGCACCGTCTACAACTCTTTTTTCATTCCACATCCAGTATAAACCAATTAAAAACGGAACAAAAATCAAGCCGATTAAAGCGAACTTAAAGAGTGGTGATGATTTATCAATCATAGCAAAACCAATACCATTCTGAACAACGTACATTATTGATATAACAATATAATAAACAGCACCGACACCGCAGATTATTGCGTGACCCTCAAAGCCAACGCCGCCAAGCTTATAGTTAACAGGCCATTCCCAAGCTGCGTCAGGATGACCGTTAAAGAAAATTCTGCGCTTAACCTCACCTGTGCAGTGCTTTATAGCTGTCACGTTGTGACCTGTCTTTTCAGGGAAAAATCTGTCCATAGTCTTTTTATAAAGTCCAAACTGTAAAAATGCAATAAGAAGACCGAGAACAATTAATACTGCTGATACAATCGGACAGAAGAAGAACAGAACGATTGCAGCAAGCACGAATGTGATTGTGAAATAAATCCAGCCAAAGAACGAACCGGGATTTTCTTTGAAGCTTTCAACCTTTGCCTCGTCACAGCCACAGTCCTTTTTGAGCACATCTGCCATATACTCACAGGCAATTTTTTCACCCTCTGAGCCGGGATCACGCTTAGGCATATCCTTACAGATGTGGGTAATTTCATCCACCATATACTGAGCATAATCTTTTTTCTTGTTAATGATACTTTTTAAATTCATTGCTACCCCTCCTTAATTATATGAAACCATTATAACTCAATCCAACGCTTTTTGCAAGAAGGCATGAAGAATTTCACTTTTTGGATTATCAAACACTTCTGATGGCGTGCCGTATTCTTCAACAACTCCATTTGCCATAAACATTATTTTATCAGAAACATTCTTGGCAAACTGCATTTCGTGAGTAACAACAATCATTGTGCTGTCGCCTGTTTTAAGTGAGCGGATAACGTTGAGCACCTCGCCTGTAAGCTCAGGGTCAAGCGCCGATGTAGGCTCGTCAAAGCAGAGAATATCAGGTTTCATAGCAAGTGCCCTGGCAATTGCCACACGCTGCTGCTGTCCGCCTGACAGCTCACACGGATATGACTTTGCCTTTTCGCTTAACCCTACTCGTTCAAGAAGCTCATAGGCATTATTTTCAATCTCACTGATTTTTTTTGATTTATAATCCTTGCTCAGTGTACCGGACTTCTTCATAGCCTTAAGCTCATCCTTTAACGCAAGCTTGGGTGCAAGAGTCAGATTATCAAAAACAGTGTATTGCGGAAACAGATTGAACTGCTGGAACACCAGACCGAAATGTAATCTGTTACGCCTTATTTCCTTTTCATTAAGTGTGCTTCTGTCATCAGTGTCAAAGAGTGTTTCACCGGACACCTTAATTGAGCCTTTGTCGGCAGTTTCAAGAAAATTAAGACATCTTAAAAGAGTTGTTTTACCACTGCCTGATGAGCCGATAATTGACAGCACATCACCCTTTTCAAGTGAAAAATCAATACCCTTTAGCACCTCGTTATTACCGAAGCTTTTATGTATATTTTTAACATCTAATATCGCCATAGCATTAACCTCTGTAATAATCAAGCTTCTTTTCTATTTTGCCGAACAGGATTGTGAGTACGCCATTGAATAACAGGAAGAACACACCTGTATAGAAAAGCGGCCATATAATGCCTCTTGCAGAGAATCTGTCAGCAGCCATAATAATTTCACTTACTGCAATGACTCTTGCAAGTGAGGTATCCTTTACGAGTGTAATAATCTCATTGCTCATCGGCGGAATAATTCTTTTTACAACCTGCATAAGCACAACTTTAAAGAAGATTTGCGGCTTCGTCATACCAAGCACCTGACCTGCTTCATACTGTCCCTTTGGTATGCTCTCAATACCGCCCCTGTAAATTTCTGAAAAATAGCAGGAATAATTGATAACAAACGCAATCAGTGCTGCGGTAAAACGCACCTTAATCGGAAAGTTAAACAGCAGACCCGGAACATAAAGCACCACAAAAAGCTGAAGCATCAGCGGTGTACCCCTTATAATCCAAACAAAGGTTTTTGAAAGCCATTTAAGCGGTTTGAATTTTGATGTGGAGCAAAAGGTTATAATCAGTCCCAAGGGCAGCGAAAACAAAAGCGTTAAGCCAAACAGCTTAACATTTTCGCCAAAGCCCTTTAAAAGCTCGGTTGAAACCGATAAAAAGCTACTCATAGAATTCCCCTATCACAAATAAACTAATAAAAATTCATTGACGGAAGCACCAAAAGATGTTTCCGTCTCAGAATAAAAATCTTATTTTAAAACAAATTATTCAGCAATAAGCTGCTCGCCGAGCTTATACTTGTCAGCAATTTTCTGGAGTGTGCCGTCAGCAAGGAGCTCTTTTCTTGCCTTATTAACCTCAGCAGTGATGTCACTGCCCTTTCTGAAAGCAATACCATACTGCTCATCAGCAAAGCTTGCACCCTCAACAATAACAATATCAGCGTAGTCAGTACCCTCACCAAGTGAGCCGATACCTGTAACATAGTCGATAACAGCAGCATCTGCTGTGCCTGACTTAACCTCCATCATAGCCTTAGCCATACTGTCAACAGCAGTGTAGTTGCATCCCTCAAAGAAAGCGTCAGTCTGTGCAACACCCTCACCTGCTGATTCCTTTTCAGCAACTACTGTTAAGCCCTTGAGTGAACCTGCTGCTGAATACTTTTCAGCATTCTCAGCCTTGGTAATAAGAACCTGCTTATTGTTCATATAAGGATCTGAAATTGACATTGTAGCAAGTCTGTCGTTGTCAATTGTAAGACCATTCCAGATACAGTCAATATTCTTTGCATTGAGCTCATTTTCCTTAGCTTCCCAGCTGATTACCTGGAACTTAGGAGTAACGCCGAGCTTTTCGCAAACTGCTTTACCGAACTCAACCTCAAAGCCTGTAAGCTCTGTTTCTGCCTCGTCAGCATAATAATCCATAGGTGCAAAAAGTGTGATGCCGATAACAAGCTCACCCTTGTCCTGTACATAAGCTAAGTCTGAAGCTGTTTTGTCATCTTCCTTCGGTGCTTCTTCTTTTGTGCAAGCAGCAAATAATGAACCCACTGAAACGAGCATTAAAACTGCAAGCAAAACTGATAATACTTTTTTCATTTTTAAATTCCTTTCAAATTTTTATACTGATAGCACGTTAGCACTTTGCCACAGTAAAATGTTATGCACCAATTATAACAGATAAAAATAAAAAAAGCAACAACAAATAAAAAAAGAATTACTAGCCCTTGCGGGCTAGTAATTCCTTTTTGTACTCACTAATAACTACAGTTCTCATATTTCTTACAAACAGTCAGCGTATTGAAACAAATACGTAGAGGTAAAAAATAATTGAACTCCAGAGATTAACTACTAATGAAGTACATGATGTTAGTTCTTTTACATTATAACATACTTTTCACAAATTGCAATAGGGAAAATCAACTTTTTTTAAAAAAATCGTATATTTTTTAATTCCATTAAAGATAATTAACACATAAGTAAAAAGTGTATTATTTCAAAAAGCCATTAACAATCTGTTCCTCAGCTTCCTCTGCGGTCAGCCCCAAGGTCATCAGCTTGATAATCTGTTCACCTGCAATTTTACCTATAGCAGCTTCGTGAATTAATGCTGCATCCAAATCATTAGCAGTAATTTCAGGCACAGCACTAATCACTGCATTACCCATAATAATAGCATCACATTCTGAATGGCCTGTACATTTGTTATTGCCGTTAATCTTTGAATAAAAAATCTGTTTGGAATTATCCTTTGCTACTGAACGTGAAACAACATTTGCACTGGAATTTTCACCATCCATATCAACATCAAAGCTTGTTTCTGCAAACTGACTGCCATGAGTCATAAGCTTTTCGGTAATAACAATTTTTGCATCCTTGTCAAGTCTCGCCTTTGTTGAGCGTTTTGTTGAGTCAATTCCCTTAATCTGAACTGTTTCCATTTCAATGAAGCCGCCCTCTTCAATATCAACAATGGTCTGGGGATTCATAATTCTTTCGCCTGTTCCCTCACCCGAGCCATAGTGTTTTTCAACATATTTCACCTTAGCATTTTTGCCGATATGGAAGGTATGGATACCCGAATGTGCAGAAAGGCTGTCACCTGCATTATGAATACCGCATCCGGCAACAATAATAACATCTGCATTTTCACCGATATAAAAATCGTTATAAACACATTCCTCAATTCCGCTTTCACTGATAATTACAGGAATATGAACACTTTCCTTTTTTGTATAAGGTTTAACAATGATATCAATACCCTGCTTGTCCTGTTTCGTGACAATATCAATATTGGCAGTTGTATTTCTTCCTGCTCCGGCACCATTTGCTCTTATATTATAAGCGCCTGTCGGCACCTCATGTAAATCCGCAACCTGCTCAAGCAGCATTTTCTGAATCTGATCCATACTACTCCTCACACTCCTGCTCTGAATAAAATCTGCAGCCGTCAGCACCGCCAAGCACCTGACAAAGCATTTCATCCCTGCTGCCGCTTGCCTTAACCTTGCCTGCTGCAAGAATAACTATTTCATCGGCAGTTTTCAATATTCTCTCCTGATGAGAAATAATTACAATAGTATTCTCTTTTTTTGACTGCATTTTTTCAAAAACCTTAATAAGATTATGAAAGCTCCATAAATCAATACCTGCCTCAGGCTCATCAAATACAGATAAAGGAGTCTTTCTTGCCAGAACGCTGGCAATTTCAATTCTTTTAAGCTCACCGCCCGAAAGACTCGCATCAACATCACGGTTGATATAATCCCTTGCACAAAGTCCAACTTCTGACAAATATGCACAGGCACCTGCCACAGACAGATTTTCACCTGCTGCCAGACGAATCAAATCAATAACCTTAACGCCCTTAAATCTTACAGGCTGCTGAAAAGCATAGCTCACACCAAGCCTTGCCCTTTCAGTAATACTCATATCTGTTATGTCAACACCATTATAAACAATGCTTCCCTGCGTAGGTCTTTCAATACCTGCAATCAGCTTTGCGAGAGTTGATTTTCCTCCGCCGTTAGGACCCGTAATAACAGTAAGCTTATTATCATCAATGGTGTAATTCAAATGGTCAATTATAACCTTTTCCTTGCCGTTTTCCTCTACAGCAAAGGTTAAGTCCTTTAATTCAAGCATTTAAAATACC
>JAIDEF010000075.1 GCA_029054965.1 Eubacterium sp. | reverse complement strand
ACATGGACATAAGACACAGATTATACACGAAATTGTTTGGCGTTATTTCAAAATCTGTGTAGCTTAGTCCGAAACCGAACGGAAACAGTACCTTTGTTTTGTCAAAGGTTTCAAAATATCTGTAGCCAACAAAAATATCCTCTGTGTAATTGTTGAAATCGGCATTTCCAAAATCCTTTGAGCTGGGGTAGTCCTCATAATTTACGGCAATAGTATCTGTCAGCTTACCGCTTGGGTTAGTCTTTCCTGTTAAAATATTTGCAAGGGCATTTCCGCTTTCCATACCGCATTGCCATGCATAAATTATGGCATTTATTTTATCACCGTATTTTTTTACCCATGACATATCAATAATATTGCCGCAGTTCATAACAACAATAGTTTTTTTGAATGTACCGGTTACGAGATTAAGCATTTTTATTTCAGTGTCAGTAAGGTAATAGCTGCCTTTTTCAAGCTTGTTTTCCCTGTCCTCACCTGCAGCTCTGCCAAGCACTATAACAGCCGTTTCGCCGTCCTTTGCGGCATCACTAACAATACTTTCAGTAAGCTCCATTTCAGGATAATTCATCGGCCAGTGTCCCCAGAAGCCGTGATTTACCGGGTTGTTTTTGCACCAGTTGTTATATATTCCAAGCAGCTTTTCGTTCAGCTTTGCTCCATTGTTTTTTAATCCGTCAATCAGGTTAATCTCATATGGCTGGTTAACATCACCACCGCTGCCATATCCTACATAAAAATAGTCAATCTGGCATCTTCCGAATACTGCGATTTTTTCATTTATGTTAAGAGGCAATACACCATTATTTTTTAAAAGAACAGTTCCTTCCTCTGCAGCCTTCAGTGCAGTTTCAGGCATATCGGGGAATATAAATTTTTTCCCGTTTACAGTGTTCTCATCCTGCATAACACCACTGCCGCTTAATTTGTCAATAATCTTCTGTACGGCACCGCTTATTTTATTCTTTAAATTCATATCATCACCTGCGTAAATTATATCATAAACAATTTATAAAGTCTATTGACTATGATAAAATAATATGATATAAAGAAAGTGTACTAAGTGTAATAATACAGTCGGCACGGCTGGGAAAGGATTAGGAATATGAGCAATGATTAGTATTGATACAAGAAGCCGTGAGCCTATTTATCAACAGCTTGAAAAGCAGATAATTAAGCTTATCAACCTTGGAGTTTATGATATAAATGGTCCATTGCCTTCGGTCAGGTCAATGGCATGTGAGATAGGCGTTAATCCGAACACAGTTGCCAAGGCTTATAAGGAGCTTGAACAGCAGCAGGTTATTTATACTGTCGTAGGTAAGGGTGTTTATGTCAGTGACAATAATACTGACCGAATAAAAAGTCTTACCAAAGAACAGCTTAAAGCAGTGTTGTTGGAGTTAAAAGGCTATGGATTAAAAAAAGAAGAAGTAATTGAAATGATTAACGATTTATGGGGAGGGGATAACCATGATTGAAATAAAGAATATTGTTAAGCTATTCGGTGATAAAAAGGCACTTGATAATATTTCATTTTCTATCGGCGAGGGTTCTGTTTTCGGACTGGTTGGCTCAAACGGAGCAGGCAAGTCAACATTGCTGAGAATATTGGCAGGCGTTTTTTATCCTGATGGCGGAGATGTGTTTATTGACGGCAGTAAGCCCTTTGAAAATCCGGCTGTTAAATGCCAATGTGCTTTTGTTTCGGATTTTCCTTATTTTTATTCAGGTGCAACGCTTGATACAACAGCACTTTATTACAGCTCAGTGTATCCAAGCTGGGATAACAACAGATATAATGAGCTGAAAAAGCTTTTCCCGATAAATTCTGTTCAGAAGATAGCATCAATGAGTAAGGGGATGCAGCGTCAATCAGCTATTATTCTTGCATTATCCTATAATCCAAAATATATTTTCTTTGATGAAATATTTGACGGACTTGACCCTGTTATCCGTGAGCTTGTAAAAAAGATACTGATTGACTATGTTGACAAAACAGGTGCAACAGTAGTTATTGCCAGTCATAATTTAAGAGAGCTTGAGGGCTTTTGTGACCATATCGGTCTGCTTCACCTTGGCGGTGTTTTGTTTGAAAGTGATATTGACGGCGAGCAGATGAGCCTTTACAGATATCAGTTTGTTATGGAGGAAAATGATTATATTGATATTAAGCCGCAGCTTAATATTACAAAGGAATCACGTCAGGGCAAAGTGATTGAAATTACAGTTAAAGGCGATAAGAGTATTATTAACGAAATCATAAACAGCAAAAATCCTGTTTATGTCGAAAGTCTTCCTCTTACCTTAGAGGAATTATTTATCAGTGAAATGGAGGTGGCAGGTTATGACATCAACAACCTTAAATTATAAGGGCGGCTTCAAAGCCGTATTCGCAAAAACATTTAAACAGCAGCTGCCCGGAGCAATTGTTCTGATTTTCCTTTCCGTGTTAGCATCCGTTTTTAGTGCCGCAGGCACTATTATCAGCAACTCATCATCGGTTTTTACCAACAAGTATGATATTACTGATGAGGTTATTCTGCTTGTTAACTATTTTTGTGTTGTCTGTATGATTTTCAGCCTGTTTTTGGCAATGCAGATGTTTAAGGAAATTTACAGCAAAAGAGCCAGTGATACCTTCTTTGCTATGCCGATTAAGAGAAGCGAATATTTTATTGCAAAATATCTTTATGGTGCAGTTATTAATATTGTTGCAATGGTTGTTATGGCGGCAATTAATATAGCTATACTTCTTTCGGCATCAACCAAGCTTGTGACTTATATAATGGATTTTTCTGCATTTTTCAAGATTGCAGTTGCATTTTTGTTTGATACACTTTGTGTTTATACACTGTTTGTTTTCTGTGCCGTGCTTTCGGGCAAAAGAGTTCAGTATTTCTTTTTCGTTATCATTGCTTTGTTTGCACCGGTGTGTATTACAACAGGCGCAATTGATGTAGTTAATAAAATATGGGGTGTTGATGCAAATCCTTTTATTGTTTCAATTATTCATCCTGTGCAAAATATCCTTATGCTTTGGGAAAGCAGTGTTGAATATGCATTATCAGCAGATAAGAATTTATACATCATTTTAGTTGAGGCTGCTGAAATAGTTGCTCTTTTTGCAGCAGGATATATTGTGTTCAAAAACAGAAAGGCTGAGATTGCAGAATTTACACCATCAGGTAAAATTTTACCGTTTATGTTTCTTGCTTTTGTTGTAGCGGCAGAGTTTCTTCAGTGCGCTTCAAAGTTAAATTATTTTATTGCAATGCCTTTGGCAATATTATTTTCTGTCATCGGAACTATGATTTTCAGCGGAGTTTTCTATAAAAAGATATTTATCAAAAAAACAGCAATAACCTTTGCAGTCAGCGGTGCATTGTGCATTTTGTTTGTAGGACTTGTTAGTTTCCCAAGCTATTCAAATTATGTTAAATATGTTCCTGAAACTGACGAAATTGAGAGTGTTGAATTAATTGACGGCAGTATGGGACTGATAAATTATAGCAGTATTTCATATTATAGCGATGCATTATCTGTTTATGATTTTGAAACGTCAGGCTCATATAAATTTGCTGCTGCTGACAGTATTGAAAATGCAGTACAGCTTCATAAGAAAATAATTGATGATGAAACCATCAAAAGGGGCAAGGCTCTTAACTCCAATACCTGGGGTGATATGATGCAGTATGATTATGTGTATGAAAACAGCTATGAATGCAGAATTGTGTATCATTTAAAGAACGGCAAGACTGTTACAAGAAGGTATGCGGTCCCTGCTAAAATGATTTCGGATGAAATGGTTGCTCTTATGAAGACCGAAGAAGCCCTAAGTCAGTTTGGTATTACTGCTGTTAAAAGCGAGAATCTGATATATTCAACCTTTGAAAGTGAAATCTATTCTGATGATACAGAGAATTATAAGAAAACATCAAAGAATTTATCGTTGCAGGAAACAGAAGAGCTATTGAAAGCATACAAAAAAGACTTGTTGAATGTCAATAAAGCTGAATTCCTTGATTATCTAAGCAGATATACAGGCTATTATGTTGATTATTATACAGACAGATATTATTATGAGGATAAACCTGTAGATACTGAGGATATGGATTATGTTACTGAAAACAGCTATTGGATTTATGTAATGTCCTTCACTTCAAAAGCCGACGATGAATACCGTGAAAAAATAAAAGCTATGAGTGTTGAGGAACTGAATAAGCTCAGCAATAACAGTGAAGAATATTATGAAAAACTGACATCGGATTCGTTATATATTAATACAAATTATAAAAACACCTATAAATATGCACAGTCACTAGGCTTGCTTGATTAAAAATATCCCCTGCAGTTTGAACTGCAGGGGATTGTTGTATTATAATGCTATTCCTTTTCTGCCATCATAAAAAGCCTTGGAAATCTGAAAATAATTTCACCATTTGCCTGAATAGGATATTCTTTCTTTATTTCATCAAGAACATCTGCAATGAACTGTTTCTGTTCATTCTCATTAAGTACATCAAGATATGGCTTCATTCCTGTTGATTTGTACCATTCAATAATGCTTTGGTGCGACGGCATTCGGTGGCAGTATATTGTTTTCCATATTTCAAATTTGTTTGTGAGGGATGAGAGAATATCAAAGTATTCATTTTCTTTTAAGGTGTAAAATATTCTCGGTGTGAAATGGTTAGCCCATTTACTGCTCGTAACCAATTCGGTAATAATTCTGTGTATCGGTTCTTCAAAATTAACAGGCACCTGTATCGCCATAATACCATTTTGGTTTAAAATGCTTATCATATCATTAAGAAGTTTTTTATGATTAGGCACCCACTGAATACAAGCGTTTGAAAAAACGATGTCAAACTTATCATTAAGCTTTTCAAAATCCTTGGTCGCATCAAAAATCATAAAGTCAATATTATTGTAATCGGCCTTTGCCTTTTCTATCATATTTGGTGAAAAGTCTGTTCCAAGCACATATGCTTCAGGATAACGATCTTTTAGAACTGCTGTGCTGTTACCCGGTCCGCAGCCGATGTCAATAATTCTTTGTGGGTTACCAGTATTCAATCTGTTAGCCAAATCAATTGACGGCTGTGTTCTGTCCTTTTTAAATTTCAAATATTGTTCACTGTTCCAGTCACTCATGTAAGATTATTTCTCCTTTCAAATACTAAAAAAATCGGGATTCTTATTCAAGAACCCCGATTGTATATTTTTATTATAATAAATCTGCTACAATGTCACCCATCTGTGAGGTGTTAACGGTTTCAAGCCCGTACTCAGCAATATCAGGTGTTCTTGCCTTGGTTAAAGCAGTGTCAACTGCCTTTTCAATAGCGTCGGCTGCTTCACTCTCGTTAAGTGAATATCTGAGCATCATTGCACCTGAAAGAATAGTAGCTAACGGATTGGCCTTGCCCTGACCTGCAATGTCAGGAGCAGAGCCGTGAATAGGCTCATAAAGACCAAATGTGCCTTCTGCCAGTGAAGCAGATGCGAGCATACCGATTGAGCCGCTTATCATTGATGCCTCATCAGAAAGAATATCACCAAAAATATTTGATGTAACGATTGTGTCGAACTGATTTGGATTGCGTACCAACTGCATTGCACAGTTGTCAACATACATATATGAAACCTCAACCTCAGGGTAATCCTTTGAGGTTTCCTCCATTACCTTTCTCCAGAGCTTTGAGCTGTCAAGAACGTTAGCCTTGTCAACACAGGTGAGTCGCTTGCTTCTCTTCATAGCGTACTCAAAGCCTGCAACAACAATTCTCTTGATTTCAGGATAGGTGTAACGCTCAGTGTCGTATGCACCAACAACACCATTCTCCTCATAGGTTGCTCTGTCACCAAAATATATTCCGCCTGTAAGCTCTCTTACAATAAGGATGTCAAGCTCATCGCCGATGATTTCCTCTTTAATAGGAGATGCAGATTTAAGCGGAGCAAAAATCTTTGCAGGACGAAGGTTTGCAAATAAGCCAAGTGCCTCACGGATTGCAAGCAGTCCCTTTTCAGGTCTGATTTCGCTCGGCAGTGTATCCCATTTTGGACCACCTACGGATCCAAGAAGAACTGCATCGCTTGCCTTGCAGGCAGTTTCTGTTTCCTTAGGGAAGGGAACACCTGTTGCGTCAATTGCAGCACCGCCTAAAAGCTGATAATCATAATCAAGCTTAAAGCCGAATTTTTCACCTGCCTTGTCAAGCACCTTTATACATTCGTCAACAATTTCAGGGCCGATTCCGTCGCCCTTTAATACTGTAATTTTATAGTTGTTCATAGCATCCTCCGATTATTTTATGAAAATGTTTACAGCACATAATATTACTGCAAAAACAGTTAAAACAGCAACAGCAGTCATATTTTTATTTAATTTGTCCGAAATGCTTTATACTGTTTTGTCACTGTTGGTTTTGATTAGCTTTATAAGGTTAACTAAAGCAAAAAACAGAGTTATTCCGACAATTACTGAAAGTGCCGATATTAAAATAGAAATAATTTCCATGATAACAATCCTTAAATCAGCAAACATCAAAAATGCCGGGCATTGTGTCATCACGCATTGTGTCATCCTGATCACGGTTGATAGCACAGATAATGCCCTTCATTGAGGCATAGCTGATGTTGTGGCTTACACCGATACCGAATACATCCTTGCCCTGTGGATTCTTAAGGTGAATGTAGCTGATTGCCTTTGAGTCAGAGCCTACTGCAATTGCGTGCTCGCTGTAGTCGACGAACTCGTAGCCTGTAAGACCGATTTCATTCATAGCCTGGCAGAATGCACCGATAGGTCCTGAGCCTACACCCTCAATTTTTACAGGCTCATTGTCCTTATACTTAATCTCGCCTGTAAAGTGAACAGAGGTCATATAATCCGCCTCGTTTTTCTCCTCACTGATTTTGTAGTTTAGTAGTCTGTAAGGACCGCACACATTTCTGTATTCCTCCTGGAAGAGGTCGAATATTTCCTGATTATGAAGCTCCTTGCCCTTTTCATCACAAGCCTTCTGTACAACTGCACCAAATTCAGGGTGCATAGCCTTAGGCATTTTGATGCCGTAATCATTTGCAAGTATATATGCAGTGCCGCCCTTTCCGCTCTGTGAGTTGATACGGATAATAGGCTCGTATTCTCTGCCCACATCGGCAGGGTCAATAGGAAGGTATGGTACCTCCCAAAGCTCAGTGCCGCTTTCCTCCATATACATTTTGCCCTTGTTGATAGCATCCTGGTGTGAGCCTGAGAATGCAGTGAAAACAAGCTCGCCGGCGTACGGGTGACGTGGTGGAACAGCCATTTTTGTTGTGCGTTCGTAAACCTCTTTGATTTTATTGATGTTGTGGAAATCAAGCTCAGGGTCAACACCCTGTGTCCACATATTAAGTGCAAGGGTAACTAAGTCAACATTACCTGTTCTTTCACCATTTCCGAACAGTGTGCCCTCAATTCTGTCAGCACCTGCAAGCAGTGCAAGCTCGGCTGCAGCAACACCTGTGCCTCTGTCATTGTGTGGGTGAAGTGAAATGATTGCTGCATCACGGTTTGGTAAATGACGACAGAAATATTCAATCTGGTCTGCATAGCCGTTTGGTGTTGAGCCTTCAACAGTTGAAGGCAGGTTGAGTATAATCGGATTTTCCTTCGTGATATGAAGCTCCTCCATAACCTGACGGCATATTTCAACAGCGTTGTCCATTTCAGTTCCTGTAAAGCTTTCAGGGCTGTATTCAAAGCGGATGTTTGTTTCAGGATTGGATTTTTTCTGCTCCTCTGTCAGCTCATAAATAAGCCTTGCACCCTTAACTGCAATATCGATTACACCCTGCATATCGGTTTTGAAAACAACCTTTCTCTGCAGTGTTGATGTGGAGTTGTAAAAATGAACAATTACATTCTTTGCACCCTTTATAGCCTCAAAGGTTTTCTTGATAAGGTGCGGTCTTGCCTGCACAAGTACCTGAATTGTAACATCATCAGGAATGTAACCGCCGTCAATGAGTGTTCTTAAAATTTCATATTCGGTTTCGCTTGCTGAAGGGAAGCCTACCTCAATTTCCTTAACTCCGATTTCAACAAGAGTTGAGAAAAGCTCGAGCTTTTCCTGAAGGTTCATCGGGTCAACAAGTGACTGATTACCATCACGCATATCAACTGAGCACCAGATAGGCGCCTTGGTGATGGTTTTGTCGGGCCATGTACGGTCCGGGATGTTTATCGGCTTGAAGCCAACGTATTTTTCATACCCTTTTTTCATAATTAAGAATCTCCTTTCACTTTCGATGCATAGGAACAAAAAAATAAGCCCCTATACAGTAATGTATAGGGACGTAATAATTATACGTGGTACCACCCTATTTCAGCAAATAAATTGCCCTTTAGCATCAATCAATGCCTTTGTTTGTAACGTAACAACACGGCTGTTCCTATTCATTTCTATTCAAAACAGCGGCTCCGCAGAGAGCTATGCACCAAATAATCCGTATCGGCTTTCACCTGCCGCCGATTCTCTGAAACTGAATAAATAAGGTCTTTTTCTGCTTCATTGCCTTTGATATGGGTACTATTAAGTTGTATAAATATTATAGCAAATAAAAAATATTTGTCAAGAGTCAATTAAAGAAGGGAATATCCGTAGCCGTTGGCAATTGCATCGACCTTTTCACCTGCAGCACAGTGCGGGCAGCTATGGGGGGTGTATGCTGCATAGCCGGGTACATCGTCTTTATTGAAAATTGTGTTGATTTCCATACCCTCAACCTTATCAATAGCAGAGAAAACGGATGAAATACCAACTACTCTGCCGCCGTAGTATGAAATACTTTCAACAGCTCTTTCAACAGTTTTGCCGCTGGTGATACAGGAAATTAGAATAACAACATCCTTTGAGCTGATAAGCTTCTTTAAATTATCACGGAAAATCAGATTGCCTGCTGAGTCGTATTCCGAGCCAAGCACGTAAACCTTGTTTTCCGGATTCGGATTAAGCATATTCGGTCTTGACAGCTCGTGGGCAAGGTAGGCCCCAAGTGCCTGTGTTTCATAAAGGCACAGAACAGTATCAACCTTAATGCTTCTTTCATTATAATACTGAGCAAGCAGCATTGCTGCATCAACAGAAACATCGTGATTGTGCTTGATATCGGATGTGCCTATGTAATAATTCATGTGGTTTGATGCCGAGATATAGTGACCGGGCATTGCGTGAATGAACACCCTCTCATCCCTGTGTGAAGTAATTGTGTAAACAGGTTTATCCATATATTTCTCACTGCCTTTCATATCTTACTTATTCTATTTTACAATAGCACAGCCTATTTTTCAATAAAAGGCAGTGTAAAAAATATTGGCAATAATTTAGTTAAAATACACAAATTAAGCCATTTAAAAATACTGTCACAATTAATTATTAATCATTTATATCAATATTACCCATATCTGTTTGGGCAGTTAATATAACTGAGGCAGTCGGTGTGTTGTCCTTGACATCACAATCACCCATAGAGGTTTTTGCGTAAATATTTATCTCATTTGTTCTTTCAATGTCAATGTCACCCATATTGGTTGCGGCTTTTGAATTTGAAGTTATATCGATTTTTTCAATATCAATATTGCCCATATTAGTGTTAATGTCAAATGAGCCGCCAAGCTTTTCTGCATCAATGTTGCCCATATCAGTGTTTATGGTAAGGTTTGTAACAATATAATTCTCAATGTCAATATTACCAAAGTTGGATGTTATGTCAACTGAATCAATTTCTCTCGGAATATATAGTACAATATCAGTGCCTTCTTTTAGTGCACCGAAGGGGAAAAACTTATATTTTCCTTTCAGCTCCTTGCTTGATATGCTTAGTGTGCTGCCATCAGCCACAGCACTGAAATTATCACTGCTTAATCCGTTGGCAGTAAGTCTGATTTTTCCGTCATTGCTGACTTTAACTGTTATGTCGCCTGCACTGCTGTCAATTGCAATATTCTTTATTTCATCAGCATTGTAGCTCTGGTCAAAAATAGTCTGTGCTTTTATAGGAATGAATGAGCCGAGTAAACGTGTCCCTGATATTAAAGAAAATGTAAACATACCTGAAAGCAGCAACGCAATGATGCTGAGCAGAATAATAAGTGTAATAAGTAAGCCTCTGTTATTTTTCTCCATCTTTATCACTCTCCTTAAGTGTTAATACCAAATCTACAATTTTGCAGACGATACCATAAATTATCCATATAATCCATGTCATATCCCATCGGCTTGTAAGAAAGCTGATTGTCAGATAAATACAAAGTGTTATACCTGATAAAATACCTGTTATCTGTTTATATAATCTTTTTTGACCTGTCATAACGTTTTCATATTCGTTGTTTACGTGTCTTTTCGGCTTTGACAGAGCACCGAAAACAATCAGCATGGTTGCCAGTGCGATTATAACGAAAAATGCAGCAGTGGATATATCGCTGCCGTCAAAAACAATCGGCGGCACTACTGAAAGTATATACATACAAACTGCTATTGATGTAAGTATTGCAAATCTTTTTCTGCCGTTTGCTGTTTTATCATTTATCTCATTATTGATATCATCGTTCTGTGCAGTATCGCTGTAATAGCTATATTGGTTATCATAATTATATTTATTATTAACTGTACTGTCATTGCAGCTGTCTGTATTATCTGTGCTGCAGTTTTCCTGCTTTTTTCCTGTCAGCAGTTCCTCGGTGCTGATTCCGTAAAGCTCGCACAGAGGCAGTATTTTATCAAAATCAGGAGTTGACTGATCTGTTTCCCACTTTGATATAGTCTGCCTTGTTACACCAAGCACCTCTGCTGTCTTTTCCTGTGACAGACCCTTTTCCTTTCTCATTTCGTAAAGTCTGTTTCCTAATGTCATTTTATCACCTCAACACAAATATACCATATCCGGTAGTTGCTTTCCAGCAATTTTCAATGGAAATTTTGTCAACTGAAGTTAACATTTTGATTTTTTGTCACTATTTCTCACAAAATACATATAGTAAGCTGAGGTGATTTATATATGTGCGGAATAGCAGGAATTTTATCTTCTTCCATAGATTTAAGGGCTGAAAAGCCTGTCATTGAAAAAATGAGCTTATCACTAAAAATGAGAGGACCTGACGGAAAAGGTGAATATGTTGACCGTAACATCGCTTTAATACACAGAAGGCTTGCGGTTATTGATGTTGAGAAGGGTTCTCAGCCGATGCGTTTCGGTAATTATATTATTGCTTATAACGGCGAGCTCTATAATACCGATGAGGTCAGGGATATGCTCAAATCATTTGGTTATACCTTTGATACCCATTGTGATACAGAGGTTGTATTAAAGGCTTTTGACAAATGGGGTGAAAGCAGTGTTAAAAAGCTTAATGGTATTTTTGCCTATGCTGTTTACAATGAAATGGATAAAAGCCTTTTCATCGCCCGTGACAGAATCGGTGTAAAGCCTCTTTATTATTCATCAAAGCCAAAGCAATTTGCTTTTGCCAGCAGAATAAGCACTCTTCTGTGCGTGCCTGATATTAAGCCTGTGGTGGATGAGAACGGACTCAATGAAATATTTATGCTTGGTCCTGCAAAGACAATAGGAAACGGAATTTTTAAAGATATTAAGGAATTGCCTCCTGCCAGCTATATGACTGTTAAAAACGGAAATATTGAAATTAATTCATACTGGAAGCTAACTGCTGCTGTTAATACTGAAAGCAGAGAGCAGGCAATTGAGCATACCTATTCTCTTGTTAAGGATTCAATTGAGCGTCAGCTTGTTTCCGATGTTCCTCTTGCAACATTTTTAAGCGGCGGTCTTGATTCATCAATCATATCTAAGGTTGCTTCTGATTATTACAAAAGCAGGGGAGAGCAACTTAATACATTTTCCGTCGATTATGTAGATAATGATATTTATTTTAAAAAGAGTCTTTTTCAGCCGAACAAGGACAGTGATTATATCGGCTTGATAAGTGATTATATTGATTCAGTTCACCATAATGTTGTTCTTGATAACAATGATGTGGCAAAAGCTCTCGGAGAGGCTGCGATTGCCAGGGGACTGCCTGCCTTTGCAGATGTTGATTCTTCACTGCTGCTGTTTTGCAAAGAGGTAAAAAAGGATTTCACAGTCTGTTTGTCAGGTGAATGTGCTGATGAAATTTTCGGCGGCTATCCATGGTATCACAGAAAGGAAATTCTGTTTGAAGAGGTTTTTCCGTGGTCAAGATCGACTGCCGCAAGACGCAGTATTTTAAGAGACGGCTTTTTGCCATACGGCGAGGAATATCTGAAAAGTGCTTATGACAGTACAATTTCACAGGTGTCTTTTCTTGAAAGTGACAGTGTGCTTGAAAAAAGAATGAGAGAAATGTTCATTCTCAACCTTAAATGGTTTATGCAGACTCTTCTGTATCGCAAGGATGTTATGAGTATGGAATCATCGTTAGAGGTGCGTGTTCCGTTTTGCGATTACAGACTTGTTGAATATGCCTATAATATGCCTTGGGAAATAAAGGCGCTCGACGGCAGGGAAAAAGGGATACTGCGAAAAGCCTTTGAAAATGATTTGCCTGAAGAAATTGTATGGCGCAAAAAAAGCCCTTATCCAAAGACCCATAACCCGGCTTATCTTAAAGCTGTGTCGGAGCTTGCAGCCGTTGCTCTTAACGATAAAACCTGTCCCCTCGGCGAAATGCTCAATAAAGATGCTGTGTTTAATCTTATGCAAAATCCAGACAGTCTGACAGAGCCATGGTATGGTCAGCTGATGGCGGCGCCTCAGGTGCTTGCATATATTTTCCAGATTTATGTATGGATTAAAAATTACAATGTTGAATTTGACATATAAATATAGTATAATATAAATTATACAAAGTATAAGGAAGATAAAATATGACTAACGATGAATATATCAAAGCCATAGAAATGCGCCGCTCAAGGCGTACATACCGCTCCGTGGGTCTTGATGACAGTACAAAGGCGGTTATTAAAAATCTGGTGGATATTGTTAATAAAAACGCAGGGCTTGATTTCAGATTTGTTGATGACGGCTCATCTGCCTTCACGATTTTTACAGGTAAATTTTCTTTGATTGCAATCTGTGGTGACGATTCGGAAAAAATGCGTGTTAAATCAGGCTATTTCGGCGAAATGATTGTGCTTGAATGTGCCTACCATGGATTGGGTACCTGCTGGGTGACAGGCACCTATAATGAAAATAAAATCCTTGAAATGATTAAAATACCAAAGGAAACAAGACTTTATGGTGTAATTGTTGTCGGCAACGTCAAGCCGAAGCTCAGCCAGAAAGAAAAAATAATGCATAATATTACGCATAAGCAGAATAAGCCGTATCAGAAAATGTTTGTTGTGTGCGATGAAAAACTGCCCTCCTATTATGAATATGCTATGAAGCTGGTTGAAAAAGCTCCGTCTGCTACAAACAGCAGACCGGTTCATTTTAAGTATGAAAATGGTGTAATATCCGGTTATGTTGACGAACCGTACAGTGATAAAAGTATAAGCTTTGGCGTTGCGCAGCTTCATTTCTGCATTGGTGCAAAGGCAAAAGGTGTCAGTGGAGAATGGGACAGCAGCGGTAGGTTCTGTACGAATGACAGTAAGGTAATCAAATTTCCGGAAAATAATGAGGGGGAAAATTAAATGAGTAATGCAGCCGAGGGAAAAAAGTGGTCAAAGAAGAAAAAGGTAGCAGTCATTGTTCTGTCCGTTCTTCTGGCACTGATTGTACTGGTGGTTATCGCCGGTGTGTGCGCACTTAATTGGTATTGCAAAACAGCAGATTATTCAGTTCTTCAGACAGAACAGAATGTTACTCTTATTGCCCACAGAGGTATGAGGAGTGTAGCACCTGAAAATACTGCACCTGCTTTTGAAGAGGCAGGCAAGCACGGCTACTGGGGTGCTGAGTGTGACATCTACAGAACCAAGGATGGTGTTTGGATAGTTTCGCACGATTCACACACATACCGAATGATGGATAAGTCCGCATTTGTTGAAAAATCAACCTATGAGGAGCTTATGAAGCAAAGAGTTGCCAATGGCGTTAATTATGAAAATTATCCTGATCTCAGCTTCTGCTCGCTTGAGGATTATCTGAAAATCTGTAAGGATTATGGTATGGCTGCCGTTATTGAGCTTAAGGGCAAAAATAATACAGAGTATTACAACGAAATCATTGACCTTGTTGAGCAGTATGGTGCACAGGCGGTTTATATTTCCTTCCATTTTGAAAATCTGGAAAAAATCAGAGCACTCACAGATGCTCCTGTTTACTTCTTAACACAGGAAATCACTGATGAGGATATTGAACTTGCTCTTTCTCTTGATAACTGCGGTATTGATTTCAATGGTAATAAGGAAGCAAATTTTGAAAAGGGTATGATTAAAAAGTGTATTGAAAAGGGCTTAGAGGTCGGTGCATGGACAATTGATGACACTGACACACTCGATAAGCTTGCTGCAGAGGGTGTAACCTTAATTACAACAGATAACATTACAAAATAAAATGAAAGACATTTCGTCACTTTTGTCGGCGAAATGTCTTTTTCTTTTTATAAAAATTGTCTTACATCAGTAACAAGTCTGTCCTCGATTCTGACGAGTCTGCCTGTGATGTCGCGTGATTTTGTATCTGCTGATTTATATTGATTAAGGTATCGGCTCAGGGATTTAGTGCCCATATTACAGCCGTCTGTAATTAAATCGGCAACGGTTGTATCATCTCTGTCCATTGCCATTTTCATATTTGTTTTTATCCATGACATTCCTTTAGCCATGGGGTTAGGGTCTTTGCCTTCGTCATTATGCTGATTTAACAGACCTGTAATTTCACTCTTGAGCTTTTCATGTTCAGCCTTGCTGTCACGAAGCAGTGATTTGAACTCAGTATTTTTAACATCATCAATAACATCATCAATAGCAGAAATTCCCATTTTGATACCGGAATCACATTCTTTTAAAAGCTTAACTGTATCGCCGTCTTTGCCGGTTCTATCCATAATATCACAACCTTTCAATATTGTTTTTGCCAATTGCACAAAAAATATTCATCGTTGTTTTTTGTTTTATGTATTGTGCTGAAAAAAGAAATAATTAATAGTATTTGTCTATTTGTTATTGACATATGTCAATAATTATGTATAATCAAAGGTGTTGAAACGATTATAAAGGGTGATAATTATGGCACGTCCCAGAAAGCATAAGCGAATATGCAAGGCACCTGAAATCAGATCTTTCAATTCCGAAGAAAAGGCAAAGGATGTTGTTGAAATTACAGTCGATGAGCTTGAAACGGTTCGGCTTATTGATTATAAGGGCTTGACTCAGCAGGAGTGTGCCAAACAAATGCAGGTAGCAAGAACAACAATAACCTCGGTTTATGAAGGTGCAAGGTATAAAATTTCCGATTCTATACTGCATAATAAGGAATTAAAGGTGAGCGGCGGCGAATATGAGCTTTGTGAAAATTCAGGCTATTGCTGCGGTCAATGCGGCAAAAGCAAGTGCAGGCACTGTAAGCACGGAAAATGTGCTAACTGTATAGGTATTTATCACGAGCCCGGAAGAGAGTGCTATGTAGTTCAGCATTAAATTATTTTAATATATTTTGGAGGATTTATTTATGGAAGCATGGAGAAATTTCAGAGAAGGTGTTTGGTGCAATGAAATCAATGTATCAAACTTCATCAAATTAAACTATCACGCATATAACGGCGATGCATCATTCCTTGAAGGACCGACAGAAAGAACAGAGTCTGTTCTGGCTAAGGTGAATGATCTGCTTATTAAGGAAAACGAAAACGGCGGTGTGCTTGATATTGACACAGAAAAGGTATTGTCAATTTTATCTCACGCACCTGGTTATATCGATAAGGAAAAGGATATTATTGTTGGTCTGCAGACAGATGAGCCTTTAAAGCGTGGTGTTTCACCATTTGCAGGTTTAAGAAACACAGTTCAGGCTTGTCGTGCTTATGGTTATGAGCTTTCAGATAAAATCAAGGATGAGTTTACATACAGAACAACTCATAATACCGGTGTATTCCGTGCATATACAGATACAATGAAAAAGGCACGTCACGCAGGTATTCTTACAGGTCTTCCGGATGCATATGCACGCGGCAGAATTATTGGTGACTACAGAAGAATTGCCCTTTATGGTATGGATTACCTTATTGAGCAGAAAAAGCTTGATAAAAAGAATATGAGTGAGGTAGATGCTTTAACTGAGGATGTTATTCATAATCTTGAGGATTTATCAAAGCAGCTCGACTTTATGAATCAGTTAAAGGGTCTTGCTCTTGATTATGGTTATGATATTTCAAAGCCTGCATCAAATGCTAAAGAGGCTATCCAGTGGCTTTACTTCGGCTATCTTGGTGCAATCAAGGAGCAGAACGGTGCTGCTAACTCAATCGGCAGAATTGCAGAATTCATCGATTGCTATATTGAAAGAGATATTGCCGACGGTGTTCTTGATGAAAAGGGTGCTCAGGAGCTTATTGATGACTTGGTTCTTAAGCTTCGTTTAGTTCGTCATCTTCGTACACCTGAGTATAATGATTTGTTTGCAGGTGATCCTGTTTGGGTAACACTTGCTTTGGCAGGTATCACAGGCGAAGGTAAGTCAATGTGCTCAAAGACTTCATTCCGTGTTCTTCAGACACTCTACAACCTTGGTCCATCAGCCGAGCCAAACATCACTGTTCTCTGGTCAGAGCATCTTCCACAGGGCTTCAAGGATTTCTGTGCACAGGTTTCTATTGACACCGATTCAATCCAGTATGAGAATGACGATGTTATGAGAAAAATGTATGGCGATGACTATGCAATTGCTTGCTGTGTATCAGCTATGAAGGAAGGCAAGCAGATGCAGTTCTTTGGTGCAAGATGTAACCTTGCAAAGGTTCTTCTTATGGCTTTAAACGGTGGTAAGGATGAAATCGGTGCAGAGCAGATTGCTCCTAAGGGCGAAGTATTTGAAGAGGAAGTTCTTGATTACGATAAGGTACTTGCTGCATATAAAAAGTATCTTTCATGGATGGCAAAGCTTTATGTTAACACAATGAATGTTATCCACTATATGCACGATAAATATGCATATGAAAGACTTATGATGTCACTCCACGATACTGATGTTGAAAGACTTATGGCTTTCGGTGTTTCAGGTATGTCTGTTGTTACTGATTCACTTTCAGCTATTAAGTATGCAAAGGTTACTCCTATTAAGGATGAGCGTGGTGTAATTACCGACTTTAAGGTTGAGGGTGACTTCCCTAAATACGGTAACGATGATGACCGTGTTGATTTTATCGGTAAATATATTATTGAATATTTCTATAAGGAGCTTTGCAAAACTCCTGCATACCGTGGTGCTAAGCATACTCTTTCAATCCTTACAATCACTTCAAATGTAATGTATGGTAAAAAGACAGGTGCTACACCTGACGGACGTAAGGCAGGCGAGCCATTCGCTCCCGGTGCAAACCCAATGCACGGTCGTGATGCTGAGGGTGCTCTTGCTTCACTTAATTCAGTTGCAAAGCTTGATTATGCCTGCTGTCAGGATGGTATTTCAAATACCTTCTCAATCACACCTGCAACTCTTGGTAAGGATAAGGCAGAGCAGATTGAGCACTTAACAACAATGCTTGATGGTTATTTTGCACAGGATGCTCATCATCTTAATGTTAATGTTCTTGACAGGGAAAAGCTCATTGCTGCAATGAATGATCCAACCCTCTATCCATCACTTACAATCCGTGTAAGCGGTTATGCAGTTAACTTCAATAAGCTTACTCGTGAAAAGCAGGAAGAGGTTATTTCAAGAACTTTCCATACAGCTATGTAATCTGATTTTAAAACCCATTGAAATCATTGTGTTTCAATGGGTTTCGTGATATTATTATAAAATGTAAAATATAAGTGTTTAAAACTATATTATAAGGAGGTGCTTTGATGAAAGCGGATATTCATTCCTTTGAATCTATGGCAGCACTCGACGGCGACGGAATAAGATATGCGGTATTTTTTACAGGCTGTCCGCTCAGATGCGCTTATTGCCATAATCCTGACACTTGGCACAAATCAGGCAATTTGTGGGAAAGCAGTGACCTTGTTAATAAAATCAAACGCTACAAAACATATTTCGTTAAGGGCGGAGGTGCTACCTTTTCAGGCGGTGAACCATTGCTCAATGCAGCATTTATTAATGAGTGCGGTGAGCTTTTAAAAGCGGAGGGAATTAGTTATGCAGTTGATACCTCCGGAAGTGTGCCTCTTACTGACGATGTAAAAAAGGCTCTGCTTGGTGCTGACCTTGTTATTCTCGATTTGAAATTTTATAATGAAGAGGATTACAGCAAATACACTAAGGGTGTATTTCAGAACTTTATAGCAGTCGGTAAATTCTGCAGTGATAATGGTGTAAGAATGTGGCTGAGAACAGTTATTGTTCCCGGTATCAATGACAATGAAAGAAGCATTGACAGCTATGCCGAGTTTGCAAAACAATTTAAGTTTGAAAAATATGAATTGCTTGCATTCCACACAATGGGTTTTTTCAAGTATGATAATCTTGAAATTGACAATCCTCTTAAGGATATTTCTGCCCTTGAGCATTCAAGGCTTGATGAATTGCAGCAGTATCTTGACGGCAAACTAAAATAATAAAATGCTTTGAATTAAAAGAGCAGCTAATTGTAACATCTGTCAATTAGCTGCTCTTTTTTGATTTTTTTATTCGGAAATGTCAGAAAAAGATTTACATATCATATAATTTTTGAATCGCATTTTATTTTCTCATTGTTGATGACTATTGTTTCATATATCTTTTGAGCAAATATTTTACTGCCCTTGGCATTTGGATGTACACCATCGGAAAACAGCTCTTTTTTATTTTCAAATACGCTATGCATATCTATACATTGAACACACATTTTATCAGCTATCTGTTTTACGCAAAAATAAATTTCTTCATCAACAATATCTTTTCTGAGTTGCCACATAACCCTACCGCCAACCTCAAATAAAGGTGTTGGAGCAAGTACATACACTTTTGGTTTTGAGTTCAAATTTAAATAGCTTTCAACAATTTCACAGTAATCATTTATGAATTTATCTTTATTCCAATTATTCTCTTTTGAATCGTTTGAACCGAGCATTATAACAATGATATCAGGCTTGAAATCAAGGCTTTTCTGGTATAATTTTTCATTCGTATATGGATAATCGGCACTTTTGATAGCAGTGCGGTTCGTATAACCAAAGTTATTGACGCAATAGTTTGTGCCCAGCAAATTCCCAAGAATGGTTGGATAATTATTCCTGCGCCAGTTTTGGACAGTACAGCCGTATGTAATACTGTCACCGACACAAGCCACCTTTATCTGATTGTTCTCAGCCTTATTCATTGGATGATAAAATTCGATGAATCCAAAATAATACAGCAGTAATAACACAGCACCTGCAAAAGCAAATATAACGGTTGCTGCAATAATTATCTTTATCATAATGAAACCCCTCAATGCTTATTGTTCTTTCAAATATTTCTGCAGCTTTTCTGCAAATTTACCTATGTGTATTCCATCAACAAATGAATGATGTGCCTGAACGGAAACAGGCATAACTATTTTTCCGTTTTCTTTTTTATAATACTTTCCCCAGTCAAAAAGAGGTGTTGCATTATCCTTTTTGCCGGAATTTGTATGAGAAATATGCGTGTATGTCAAAAACGGCATAGGTGAACACTGAAAAACATCATTGCCAAGCGGTCCTGTAAAATATTCTTTCTGCTCATTTGCAATCTGTGATGCATAATTAACATATTCCTCAAGCGTATCTGTCATAGGTACGTTGACTACCTTAAACAATTCAGTTTCTTTATTCAGATATGTGAATGCCGTGTCAATTTTATCAAATAAAACAACCTGTCCGTCTAAGAAACGATATCTGAACGCCTCAATTTCATTTGCACATCTGCACACAGCATAAACCATGGATAGTGTAAATGACAAGTTTTGTTTTCTTACTTTTTGCAAGAAATTTGTAACATCCACCTCAAAGGTTACACAGAATGCAGGCTCAATATTGTTCCTGAAAACAGCACAGTGCATCCCTCTAACCCAATTCTTTTCATCAATAATTTTATATGTATTTGCCATAGTAATCACCTTAATAAATTTAAATAAGTTATAGATGTTCGGAATATATCAAACTGCATATTATTTTACTATAATAGTTAAACAAAGCTTGGCAGTTCATCAAGTGTAATCACATAATCACTATTATAAATTTCATTCATATGTTCTTTTGTATTTGTATCAATGAGGTATTCCGTATGCCATGCCATAAATGAACACCATTGTGTTTGTTTTAATTGTTCCTCAGTAGGGATAAGTCCGCATTCGTGGAAAAATAAAGGCTTTCTGCCCTGTGTAACATTTTTCACATTACTGAACAATCTTGCCTCTGCTCCGTTTTCTGATACCTCATAGCTGTCTGCACCGACAATATCACAGTATTCATCTCCCGGGTACCATTTTGAAACATTTTTTCCGTTATGAGAATAACCCAAAACCCAGATAAGATTATTCAGTCCTAAATCATTTGTAAAATGTTTGTACATCATAATCCAGAGTTTTTTGAAATTGTCAGCACCGCCTTTACCCCACCAGAACCACTTTCCGTCAAATTCGTGAAAGGGACGCCACAGAACAGTTACACCCTCCGCCTGGAGCTTAAGCAGAGCATTACCTGCTTTATCCATACTTTCAATAAACGCCTTATTTTCAGGTGTTCCGTCAGTAAGAATTAAATCCCAATTATCTATTTCATCACCTATACATTCATCGTAACTGTCCGTAAAATCAGAACCGCAGTGCCAGCAGATTGTAACAAGTCCTCCCTTGTTCCACCAGTCAATTGAACGCTGAACTACACCTTCAAAATCATCATCCATAAAATCAAGTCCGCGCATTGCCGGAAGCTTGCCGGTGGTATTATATATATAATCCATTTCATAGTCACTGCTGCCCATCCATGTGGATTCCTGCTGAGCGGAGATTATGCCGTTTTCATATGTATCACAGATGTAGGAATAAATCTTTTTTGTAGTTTCATCTGCATTTGCATTGCTTAATGTCATTACCGATTTATCAGTTTCAATTTTTGCACAGGAGCAAAGAAGGGACAAACACAGTATTATTGAAATAAACCAAACAATTTTTTTCATATATTTCTCTCCGTTACATAGGTTTCAGATTTTTATTGAGCCTGTCTACCATCCAAACAATTCGGTTCTTTCGTCCTGTTTCTGTTTTTGCATCTAAATAAGCTCTTGTATAGGTTTTCTTTATCGATAAGGACATTGCCTGAAAATTTGTAAAAGCAGGCTCATATTCCTTCAGCAATTCTGATAGACAATTAATTTGTTCATCTGTAATCGCAGCAGGTTTTTGAGCATCCCACTGACCATTACTTTTGGCTTCTTCAATTTTCTTTCTGCCAAAATCGGTCATAAGACCCCGTTGTTCAAGACTGTTAGCCAATGCCTTGTTTTTCTCGGACCACTTGCTGTTTTTTCTTCGCATAGAAAAGTATTTTTTATATGCTTTGTTATCAATGCTCTGCATCTGTCCGTCAATCCAGCCAAAGCATAAAGCCTCTTCAAGTGCCTCACCTGCTTTTATTGTTTTAGGTCCGCCGGCCTTGCCGAATAAAAGCCAGATACCGTCATATGATTGACAATTGACACAAAGCCATTTTTTGAATTCTTCTCTGTCAGTAAATGTCATTATATTATTCATTATAATACTCCTGTATTTTGATTTACTCCTTTATAAATGATTTATTTGTTTCTGAAATTCCTGTTTCATCAGATATATAACACTCAACCTTCATATGTAAATCATATTTCTCGCGCAGCTCAATAATCCTTTCCATCATAGGCGAGGAGTGGTGAATATCAAGTGAATGCTGGTCTTTCCAGCAGTCAATTAAAAGAACAGTTTCCTTATCTTCTATTGGTAAAAAGTATTCATATTTGAGGTTCCCGTCTTCTGCACGAATGTCGCTCACGATTCCTGCTGATATCATTTCTTCTGCAAATTTTCTTGCGTTTCCGTTAACGCCGCTATAATAAATATTAACTGTAACAGCCATTTACCTTGCCTCCGTAAATTTCATATTAATCTAACTAATGCCAATCATTTTAATCATAATCAGGCAGGTCAACAATAATCGGTTTATGGTTAACTGCAGGCAGGAATTTTTCAAGTATATCATCAGTGTTGAGCTTAAGGCTTGATGTGTTCACACAGGGGTGGCAGCCGACTGTTTCACCTTCTGAAACCGGCTTGTCAATTAAAAGCTGAATGTGATTTTCGGTGTCATTCATAAGTCCTAAAACCGATACGGCACCCGGCTTGATATTGAGATATTCCTCCATAAATTCAGCACCTGCAAAGGAAAGGCGAGAGCATCCGATTTGCTTTGTAATATCCTTTGTCTTAAAGGGCTTGTCACCGGGCATCATTAACAGATAAAACTCGGTTTTGGTTCTGTTGCATAAAAATAAATTTTTGCAAATCAAAGTTCCGAGTACTTTGTCGATTTCACTGCAAACCTCCATTGTTTCTGCCGCTTCGTGGTCAACGTGATGGTATTCAATGCCAAGCTTATCAAGCAGGTCATATACTTTTATTTCCTTTTCAAGTCTGTTGTTCAAATCAACAGGTCGTCCCTTTTTCAGTTCCATAATATTCTCCGTTTCGTTAATATAAATTTTATTCTATCACATATTCATTTTAATTTAAAGTATTGTATTTATATACAGTGTAAAATAATATATTTACATTAAAGTAATAATGTGTTAAAATAAAATATCAATATTTAGTATTTATAGGAGGAGAAAAATGACAACAGCTCAAATTTGTATTATGATTTCTATTGTTGTTTACCTTGCAGCAGTAGTTATTGTAGGTGTTGCATATTCAAAAAAGACAAAAAATGTCGGCGATTTTTATCTCGGTGGCAGAAAGCTTGGTCCCCTCGTTACAGCAATGAGTGCCGAGGCATCTGATATGTCAAGCTATCTTCTTATGGGCTTGCCGGGTCTTGCTCTTGCAGCAGGTCTTGCCGAGGTTGGCTGGACAGTTATCGGTCTTGCAGTTGGTACATATTTTAACTGGCTCATTGTCGCTAAGCTTTTGAGAAATTATTCCGCAAAAATCGGTGCAATCACAATTCCTGATTATTTCTCACGCAGGTATAGAGATAACAGCAGAATTCTTATGGCAATTGCCGCTGTAATGATCATCATTTTCTTCGTGCCTTATACAGCTTCAGGCTTTGCAGCCTGCGGTAAGCTGTTCGGTACACTTTTTGGTATTGATTATCATATTGCGATGGTTGTATCTGCAATTGTTATTGTTGGTTATACCTCGTTAGGTGGTTTTAATGCAGCGTCAATAACAGACTTTATTCAGTCTATCATTATGACAATTGCTCTGCTTATCGTGCTTGTTTTTGGTATTAAGCAGGCAGGCGGTATGGATGCTGTTATTGAAAATGCAAAAAATCTCAGCGGTTATCTTAATATGTTCCAGGGCTATGATGCTAAAACGGACTCAGCAGGCACCTTCTCGGCACTTTCAGTTGTTTCGACACTTGCCTGGGGACTTGGTTATTTCGGTATGCCTCATATACTTCTTAGATTTATGGCTATTGAAAATCCAAACAAGGTCAAGACCTCACGCCGTGTAGCTTCTGTATGGGTAGTTATTTCAATGAGCATTGCTGTGCTTATCGGCGTTGTAGGTATGTCAATGGTTAAATCGGGTGCACTCCCTGCATTTGATGACAGCGAAACAATTATTATTCAGATTGCAACTCTGCTTTCACAAAGCGGTATTATCCCTGCTCTTGTTGCAGGTGTTATTCTTGCAGGTATTCTTGCTTCTACAATGTCAACTGCTGACAGTCAGCTTCTCGCAGCATCATCCGCAGCAAGTGAAAATATTATCGGCGGACTTTTCAAGGTTAATCTCAGCGAAACAAGTAAAATGATTGTTGCAAGAGTAACTCTTATCATCATTTCTGTTATCGGTGTTGTTATTGCGTGGAATCCTAATTCATCCGTATTCGGTATCGTTTCATTTGCATGGGCAGGCTTCGGTGCAGTGTTTGGTCCTGTTGTTCTGCTTTCACTGTTCTGGAAGCGTTCAAATAAGTATGGTGCAGTTGCAGGTATGATTGTCGGCGGAGTAATGGTATTCCTTTGGAAATATGTTATTGCAGGTCTTGCTCCTGTTCTCAATATCTATGAGCTTCTTCCTGCTTTTGTTATCAGCCTTGTTGTTAATGTTGTTGTTTCACTCATAACACCAAAGCCTGAAAAGGAAATTATTGATGAGTTTAACGAAGTCAAAAAAATGAATAAAGCAAAATAATCAAAAAATCAAGGACATCTTCACAAAAGAGGATGTCCTTTTTTCTGCTTAAAATTATACTATTTTTTCAGTCGTCTTTTTCAGCCATTCAAGCTCGTCACCGTTAAGGTAAGGTGAAATAGTATCAAAAACTTTTTTATGGTATTCATTCAGCCATCCAAGCTCGGCACTGTTAAGCAGTGATGGGTCAATAGCATCTCTGTCAAATGGTACCATTGTCAGATTTTCAAGGTACATAAATTGTCCGTAGCTGTTCTTTTTACCCTTTCTCACCAAAACAAGATTTTCGTGCCTTATGCCAAAATGGTTTTCAAGATAATAGCCGGGCTCGTTGGATATTATCATTCCTTCCTCTAAAACATAATGGTTTTGATTTGAATTTACATTCCAGTGAATTCTCTGTGGTCCTTCGTGAACACTCAGCAGGCAGCCCACGCCGTGACCTGTTGAATGATTATAGTCAAGTCCGTGCGACCAGAGTGGATACCTTGCAAGGTAGTCAAGGTTTTCACCGCAGATACCATATTTGAATTTGGCAGCAGCTAAATTAAGATGACCCTTTAAAACAAGAGTGAAAGCCGTTTTTTCTTCATCAGTCAGTCTGCCAAGAGCAATGGTGCGTGTAATATCCGTTGTGCCCTCAAGATAGTGTCCGCCTGTGTCAGTCAGGCAAAGTCCTTTCGGCTCAATTTTTACGTTTGTTTCTTCGGTTGGTTCATAGTGAACAATTGCCCCGTGAGCACCATATGCAATAATCGGCTCAAAGCTTGGACCAAGATAAGAGTCGTTTTCAGCCCTGAATTGCTCAAGCTTTTCAGCAGCACTTAATTCAGTGATATTTTCCGTGCCTGTATTGTGCTTTAGCCAGTAAATAAAGCGTGTAACTGCCACACCGTCTTTAATGTGTGCAGCTCTGATATTGTTCATTTCAGCAGGCGTTTTTATTGCCTTCATCATCACAACAGGGCTTTGACTGTCAATGATTTTTGTGCTTTCGGGTATACTTTTGATTACACAGTAATTCGCAGTGCTGCCGTCAAGCTGCACAATTTTATCATTGTCGGCTTCGCTTATCAAGCTGTAAAAATCATTGTAATCAGCAAGACTTATGCCGTCATTTTCAAGCTGATGAATAATCTCATCATTCAGTATTTCTTTGTGAACACAGAGTGTTGCTGATGATTTTTCTATAATCATATATGCCAGAAAAACAGGAGTGCATGCTATATCATTACCACGTAAATTCAGTATCCAGGCGATTTCATCAAGAGCAGTCAGCAGTAAAATATCTGCACCTGTTTCTGCCATTTTTTCGCGTATGCTTTTAAGCTTTTCTTTCCTTGAAAGACCGGTGTATTTGACATCAAGCTCCCATACAGGCTCTCTTGAAAGCGGTGGTCTGTCTGTCCATAGTTCATCAGCTAAATCAACCTGATAAGATAATGTAATGCTTTTATCTCTCAATGCTTCAATCAGCTTGCTGGCAAAGGCGTTGCTTACAGTTCTTCCGTCAAAACCTATTGTGTCACCGTCATTAAGTTTATTATAAAGATATTCAATTATGTCAGGCACATCAGGCTGACCTGACTTCATCAAATCAATGGAGCCGCCCTTTAGCTGCTCCTCAGCCTGTATAAAATATCTTCCGTCGGTCCAAAGTGCAGCCTCGTTTTTTAAAACAACAAGTGTTCCGGCTGAACCGGTGAAGCCTGACAGATATTCTCGTACCTTAAAATATGAACCTACATATTCAGAAGAATGAAAATCATCGGTCATAACAATATAAGCCTGAATGTTTTTTTCATTCATCAGCTTTCTTAAAGCATCAAGCTTTTCATTAACAATCATAAAATCTCCTGCCATTCCTTTTCACGAAAACCGCAAAGCACGAAATTGTCACCAATAAGCAAGGGCCTTTTAACAAGCATTCCGTCTGTTGCCAGAAGCTGAAGCTGCTCATCCTCGCTCATTTCAGGTAGCTTGTCCTTTAACTGCATGGATTTATAAAGCATACCGCTGGTGTTGAAAAATCTTTTGAGAGGCATACCGCTTTTTTCATACCATTCTTTAAGCTCCTCAAAGGTTGGATTATTTTCTTTAATATGTCTGCTGTCATATTTCACGCCGTTGTTATCAAGCCACTTTTTCGCCTTCTGACATGTAGAGCATTTTGGATATTCAATAAATAACATAATTATCTCCTTTTATAATATCATTTCCATATATCCGCAAGTAAATGAGAAAAAATCAAACTTTTGGGTATGAGTGTGTACAAATCCAAATTCCTCATACCAGCTTTTAAGTTTGACATTTTCTTCAACAATGCTGATATTTATTTTATTTAATTCTAATTCTTTTGCTTTTATAATTGCATGCTTTAAAAGCATTGTGCCGATTCCTTTGTGCCTGTATTCGTGTATAACACAAAGGTTGTTTATCTCACATTCCTTGTTGCTTACGTCAAGTGAATAGTAGCCGATTATGCTTTCATTGTCAATAGCAGCAAACATAAGTCTGCCATTATTAAACTGAGATTTAAGCTTTTCACTGTCAGTAGAGAAAAGTACATAATTGGGTGAGTTTTCCTTTGTTATGTTGAATTTCTCAGCAATGTCCTTAAAGCTGTTTTTTATTACTGAAACACATTCTTCTATCTCATATTGCTTTATTTGTCTTATCATATTTGATTCTCCATAACCAGAATGTTTTTTCAGTTTATATTATAATGTAAAAAAACACTAATAGCAATAAAATAAAAGAATGAGTGTAAAATACACTCATTCTTTTTGCTTACTTGTCAAAGCTTGGGTTAGTCATATAATAATTTTTGCTGTCAAGCCTGTCGGTTACCAGCCTCAAACCTTCACCAAAACGCTGGTAGTGAACTATTTCTCTTTCACGTAGGAATCTGATAGGTTCAATAATATCAGGGTCATCTACTAATCGCAAAATGTTATCATAAGTTACACGTGCCTTTTGCTCTGGCACGATTTTTAAAATCTTATATTTTACGATTACATACAGTGTCGAAAACCCTTGATTTTACGGGGATTTTCAGAAATTCCAGTAAATATTTACTGGTCTTTTTTTCGTTCCCGGGATTCGTTTGCCGACTTCAATATAATCAATCATTGTATCGACTATTTCACGGTTTAATTTTTCAATATTGGTGTACTGTTTTATTCGTTCCTCTTTACTCTCGGCACATAGCAGTTTTTGTTTAAGTTCTTCTATTTGTTCCGATAGTGTAAGTATCATTTCTTCTGCACGGTTTTTATCAGCGTGTAAATTTTTTGTAAGGTCAATAAAAATATCTTCTGTAATAAGTCCTTTGACCTTATCAATATACAGACTTTTAATTCCCTCTGAACACTCATTGCTTTTCTGCTGATAATCTGAAATTAAGTTTTCTTTAATTTCGATTTGCTCAGTAATTCTGCTGTTAAATTCTGTGTGTTCTGCAATATAGTTGTTATCAATATATTTTTTTGATAACTCTTGCAGTTCTTTTAGTACAATTCTTTCAAGAACATCAACAGAAATCATACTACCTTGACAAGCTTCTTTTGAAACGTGCCTTGTCGGACATTCCAAATAACGTGCACCGTTAGTCTGTTTTGTAGTACGCAGTGTATAACCGCAGTACATACACTTGGTTTTTCGAGCAAAAAGACCGATTTGACCATTAGAAAATGGCTTGCTTTTTTCTTTGATTAAGGCTTGCACTCTATCCCATAACTCACGGTCAATAATCGGCTCGTGTGTGTTCTCTTTTATGTACCATTCTTCTTTTGGTCGGGGCTTGTTAATTTTTGTTTTGTAAGAAATACTGCCATATTTGCCTTGTACCATATTGCCGAGATATATTTCATTTGTCAGCATATTTGATATTGCAAAGTATTTCCACAATGTACTTGATTTTGACCTTGCCTGTTTATAACGCAATCCCTTTTGCCTTTTGTATTCGGTTGGGTTGGGAATACCCCTATCATTCAGTATACGGGCAATAGTTGTTTTACCGTAGCCTTGAGCAAATAATGTAAATACTTCTCTTACAACCTGTGCAGCTTCTTCATCAATTATCAAATGCCCCTTTTGGTCTGGGTCTTTCTGATAACCGTATAAAGCAAATGCTCCGATATGTACACCATTTTGTCTTTTGTTATTGAAAACACTTTTGATGTTTTCTGATAAATCTTCTAAATAC
>JAIDEF010000074.1 GCA_029054965.1 Eubacterium sp. | reverse complement strand
TTCGTAGCAAGTAGGCTTTGCAGTAGCTGAAGCTGCAAGAAAAGACGGTGTAGCAAGAATTTAAACTCTATCCTATACTAAAAAAAGTACTGACCATTTCACTGGTCAGTACTTTTTTATTACTTTAAATAATACAAATGCAGTGCATACGCAGTACAATATATAAAATATAATAGCATTATAATTAAATAATTTAAAGGAGCACAATATGAATGCTTCAGATGCAGATTATGATGAAATAATAGAAATGATTAGTGAAATGGTAGGCTTTACCAAAGAACGAACTGAGCACGCTATACAGGTTAAGCTTTATAAGCTCAGAATATATATGCCCCCAAGAGAGTATTTTAACCAATTGCTTAAGAAAAATGAAAAAGACTTGCACTAATGCAAGTCTTTAATCTCCACTTTCATTAAGGTTTTCAAGTGCAACCTTTACCGTTTCAACAACAAAAGCAGTAAACGTGCAATTTTTACCTTGTATTACTTTTTCAACACCTTCGATAACATCATTTGGAAATCGAATTGTTTTGTTGGTTGTCGGTGGAATCGACGGTATTTTAAATTCTCTCATACAATCACCGTAATTATTTTACGAAAAAATATATTTTTTGTATGCATTGCATTTGCAGTACTTTTATATTGCTGGTTAAGGAGAGTATGTATGACTTATTATGAATTTATGCTTGCATTCTGCGGAGAAAAATAGACAAATCTGATTTTGAAAAAACAATGCAAGACCTTATGAACAGAAACGGCGTTCACACAAGCCTATATGATTATTTTGATAAAACTGTTACGGACAATTTAAGTTTGATTATAACCGATACCATAACTATTCCGAAAACAGAATATGAAAAGTATTCAAGACTCAAATGGCTCAGACTGAACGCTGCTGAGCAATTCGACAGAATCAATACTCTTGCAACAGAATTGCTGATATTGCTTGAAGCACTTGCTAATGATTCCTATAACACGGATAATATACTGAGCTGTATTTTTAAAACCATTACACAGCTGAACGAACACTGTATTGAATATGAAAAGCTGATTAACAGCTAAACACAAAAGACGGATAAATTACTTATCCGTCTTAGTCTGTCGATAAAGTGGGCTGAACCACGCACTAAGATTAATGATAAGAAAATTTACTGTTTCATATGATTGCAGGGCAGAGGTTTTACTTCTGCCACTAAAACAATTTAAAAGCCTTGCAATTTCAACAAATTGCAAGGCTTTTGTGCGTTTTTTGCCTTTTGCTCGGAAACAGTACCATCGTACAGTAATCCTCGCAAAATACAAAATTCAGCTCCATTTCTCAACATCTGCCAGCGTGTAGAATTTGTAATCTGACTTTTTCTACACGCTGAGACGGATAATCTAATTATCCATCTTTTGTGTTTTCTTATTCAATTTTAAGATTATAAGTGTTATCAGAATAATTATCGGGAAGGCTATTGAAAAGAGCAAGCCTTTTTTCAAATCATTTCCCAGTGCATTTGTTATAAAGCCGATAACCGTCGGTCCCGTAGTGCAGCCTACATCACCTGCCATTGCAAGAAAAGCAAACATAGCTGTTGAAATACCTGTTATATTTTTTGTACTCAGGCTGATTGTACCCGGCCACATAGCAGATACTGAAAATCCGCACACTGCACAGCCCACAAGTGAAACAATCGGATTCGCTGACAGACTTGCCATTAAGTACGAAATCACGCAGACAACAGCAGAAAAAATCAGATAATTTTCAACCTTAATTTTATCACTCAGCTTACTGAACAGAACTCTGCCCAGTCCCATAAGCACGGCAAACGCCATTGGTCCTGCCAGATCGCCCACTGTTTTGGAAACGCCAAGACCTGTTTCGGCAAAGGTTGACGCCCACTGACTCATTGCAAGCTCAGCAGCACCTGAGCAAATCATAAGCAGCATTGCCGCATAGAAAAACTTTGATTTAAATGGCGATCTGCCCTTTTCCTCGCTCTGCTCCTCAGGCTCAGAAACAGGAACAAAACAGAAAAACACACCATTTAATAATGCAAACACTGCCCATACAAAGGCAAGAATTCTCCAGTTCTCACGTCCGAAAGCAACAAAGAATGCTGTTGAAAGTGCAATAACGGCAACTGTTCCCCAGCAATAAAAGGAATGAAGCAGACTCATTGCACCTGTTTTATTATCCGTCGGACACGACTCAACAACAGGCGACACCAAAACCTCAAGCAAACCACTGCCGATTGAGTAAAGCACAATGGAAAGCATTATTCCAAGATACTTATTTGACATCACATAAGGTAAAATACCAAGCATCAGAAAGCCTGCAAAGGAGCAGATATGCGACAGTACCAGGCATCTTTTATACCCGATTTTATCGGCAAATTTAGCCGACAGCAAGTCAACAACAATCTGGGTGAAAAAGGTTACGGTTACAATCGTAGTAAGCTGTGCAATTGAAATATTAAATTCCTGCTCCCAGCTCACAAAAAGCAACGGAGCAAAGTTGCATACAACCGCCTGCACCATATAGGCAATAAAGCAGGCAAGTATTGTTGATTTATAGTTCAAATTTTTCATAGGTGTATCATATCAAATTAAAATTATTTTTTCAAGCAAATAATGAATAAAAGCAAATTATAACGGCAATAATTCTTTTGAGGTGTTCATTATGGCAACAAAAGATAAACCAAACAATAAAAATTTAAGGGCATTATTTTCCGTAATCTGTCTGTGCATTATTGCCTTAGGCTTAATCGTATATTTTTCAACCCAAAGCAATAATGATGAACTCGTTAATGAGGCTACAACAGTAAAGCAGGAGCAGACAACCGAGGTTCAGCGCCGTGTTACAGTTAAGGAAACTACTACAACCCAAACAACAGTCAGCGAAAGCCAATCTACAACAAAGGCTAAAGAAACAACAACTGAAGCCCCGACTATGCAGGTTGGTGACACTAACACCCCTTACAAATCATTTTATAAATACCCTTGCGAGGAAGCATCAATCCTTGGTTATACTGAGGAATTGATTAAAAATGAAACTATGGGCGACTATCGTGCACACACTGCTGTTGATTTCAAAGGTTCGGCAGGCAGCAAGGTTGTTGCTGTTAATGACGGACTTGTGTTATCGGTAAACAAGGACAATCTTCTCGGTACAGTTATTGAAATCGACCATGGCGGAAAGCTTGTTGCAAGGTACTGCGGACTTGATTCAGTAAATGTTTCAGCAGGCGACTATGTAACAATCGGTCAGTCACTGGGCACTCTCGGCACTGTTCCCTTTGAGTCAAAGACCGAAAGTCATCTTCACTTTGAAACAAAGCTTGAAGGTAAATACGTTAACCCTATTGACGTAATGAGTAAAGCCGAATAATCAGAAAAAAGCAGTTCAATAATGAACTGCTCAGCGTGTAGAGAAAGTCAGATTACAAATTCTACACGCTGGCAGACGTTGAGAAATGGAGCTGAATTTCGTTTTTTTGCGAGGATTGCTGTACGATGGTACCGCTTCCGAGCAAAAAACGAAAAACGCGCACAAAAGCCTTGTAATTCGTATGAATTACAAGGCTTTTAAATTGTTATTGTATTAACGGGATCGAGAGGAGAGTAACC